>JAFNRY010000321.1 GCA_017385345.1 Kiritimatiellia bacterium | reverse complement strand
TTCGCCTCGCAGACGCAGGCATTATAGCAAAAACCGAATCAATGGCGTCTTATGAAGGAAGGCAAAACGCGCCGTTCGTCCCGTTTGGTAGAATATACGGCGCAATGGCAAAAAAAGAATACGGAGCGGACAGCATCAAGACGCTCGATCCGGTGACGCACATAAGAAAGCGTCCTGGCATGTATGTAGGCGAGCCCGGAACGGGCGCAATGTACCACGACTGCATCTACATCCTGATGAAGGAGGTGATCGACAACTCGGTGGACGAGTTCGTCATGGGATGCGGCAAAAAGATAGACGTAACGGTCGATTACGCCACGGGAGAAACTTCGGTACGCGACTACGGACGCGGCATTCCGCTGGAGAAGGTCGTCGCCTGCGTGTCGCAGATGAACACCGGCGGAAAATTCGACAGCGACAATTTCCAGTTCTCCGCCGGCATGAACGGAGTCGGCACCAAGGCCGTGAACGCCCTCTCGGAGTTCTTCGAGGTGCGCGCGTTCCGCGACGGCGAATATTCAGAAGCGTTTTTCCGCGAGGGGCGTCTCGTTTCGCAGAAGCGCGGAAAGTGCGAACGGCGCGAACCGGACGGCACTTTCATCCGCTACAAGCCCGACGAGAAGGTGCTGAAGAAATTCAAAGTGCGCGAAGAGCACGTGCTGCGGCGGATGAAAATGTACTGCTACGTCAACGCCGGACTCGAAATCGTCCTCAACGGCCAGCGAATCTGCTCGCAAAACGGCCTTTCCGACTTGATAGCCGACGAAGCGCAGTTCGAAAAGCTCTACACCCCTTTCCACATCAAGACGAAAAACCTTGAACTCATCTTCACGCACACCAACAGATTCGGCGAAGAATACCACTCGTTCGTCAACGGACAGTACACGACCGACGGCGGCACCCACCTGACGGCGTTTAAAGAGGCTCTGACAAAAGCGCTCAACGACTTCGACTCAAAGAAGAAGTTCGACGGCGACGACATACGCGACGGGCTGGTCGGGGCGGTGTCTCTCCGCATAATGGATCCCGTGTTCGAGGGACAGACGAAAATCAAATTCGTCATGAACGACATCCGTCCGGCTCTCGTGGCGGAGATGAAGAAGGAAATAGACGCCGCGCTCCACCGCTCTCCGGGGGAGACGGCGAAGCTGATTGCGAAGATAGAAGAAACCGGCAAGATACGCTCCCAGCTCAACACAATCAAGAAACAGGCGCGCGAACGCAGCCAGGCGGTGTCGGTCCGCGTTCCGCAGCTCAAAGACTGCCGCAACCATCTGAGGTTGGACAAGATCGACAAGAAGACCGGCCGGCCCGAGGGCGAAGACACGATGATTTTCCTCACCGAAGGCAAATCCGCCGGCGGCACGCTCGGCAACGCCCGCGACGCCATGAACCAGGCCGTCTTCTTTCTCAGGGGGAAATGCCTCAACACGTGCGGCTTGAACAAAGACGTCCTCTACAAAAACGAAGAGTTCTTCAATCTCATAAAAACGCTCGACATAGAAGACGGAACGGACCGGCTCCGCTACGGCAAGATCGTATTCGCGACCGATGCGGACGTGGACGGACTTCACATAAGAATGCTTCTGACGACGTTTTTCATGCGCTTCTACCGGCAGCTCGTGGCGGACGGCAGGGTTTTCATACTCGAAACGCCCCTTTTCCGCGTGCGCAACAAGAAAATACAGCGCTACTGCTTCAGCGACGCCGAGAGGGAGGCCGCGATCGCAGAATGCGGCAAAGGCTGCGAAATAACGAGATTCAAGGGACTTGGGGAGCTGAACGCCAAGGAGTTCAAGGACTTCATAGGGCCGGACATGCGTCTGACGCCGGTCACCTGCACGGACGACACCGATGTGGAAAAAACGATAAAATTCTACATGGGTGCGAACACTCCCGAACGCAAAGACTACATAATGGAATCGCTCGTCTGCGACCCCGGCGACTTTTGATTCAGTTTGCGCCGAGCCGCTCGAGAAGCGGCGCGATGAATTCCGGCGAAACGTCCATGCCGAACGAAACATCCGGCTTGTTGGCGCCGTGGTAGTCGCTTCCCGCGGACTTCAAACAGCCGGCCGCGTCCGCGATGCGGATGAAATTGACGTTCTCCCCCGGCGAATTCGCCTGGTAGAGCGCCTCTATCCCGTCCAGCCCCGCTTCTGCGAGCCTGCATATTTCACGCGAAGCGGCCGCGAAATCGACTCCGCCGCGCTTCCACGAGCGACGCCAGAACTTCGGGTGGGCCATTATGCACAGTCCGCCAGCCTCGTGGACGGCCGCGAAAGCGTCTTCCTGCGATGGCAGCCAGCGCTCTTCGTAGCATCGCGTCGCATGCGGCGAATCGGGCAGCAGATACATCTCCATGGCGTTTTTCACGGAACCGGCGAGACCGTGCGATGCGAGCCAGCGGGCGAAGTGAGGCCTGGCCAGTATTTCCCCGTGGGCGTACTGCGCTATTTCGTCGGCTGGAATGTCTATGCCTATGCGCGAAAAATTGGCGAGAATGCGCTTGTTGCGCGCATTGCGCCCTTCCAATATCCGGGCGAGAAGCGCCTTGAGGCGCGGAGCGTCCGGATCGATTCCTATCGCTAAAAGATGAAAAAGGTCGAATCCTTCGCCGGGTTCGATGGAAATCTCGGTTCCCGCGAAAAATCGCGGAGCGACGGCTTTCATCTCGGCCACACCGTCGCAATTGTCGTGGTCGGTGAGCGCAAATGCCGCGAACCCGCCGTCGAGAGCCATTCTCGCGAGGTCGCCGGGATCCGTCGTCCCGTCGCTTGCGGTTGAATGACAGTGGAAATCGACCTTCATTCCGCCTTCTCCGGCTTGCGCAGAGTGAAGACGACCAGTTCTGGATCGTCGAAGAAACGTATCGGAAAGCCGGCCCACTGTCCGGCGCCGGACGACACATATATGCGCGGCCTGTGCGGACGAGAATAGAAGCCTTTTGTCATTCCGCCGTTCCAGCGCGCGACGAGCATGTCCATGAGCGGAGCGACGCCGCCGTGGGTGTGGCCGGAAAGCTGAAGATCGCAACGGCTCGCCGGCGACGCCGCGCCCACGTGGGGCCGGTGCTGCAGCAGGATGCGAAACTCGCCGTTGGTCGCGGCGGCGAACGCTCCGGCTGCCGACGGCGGCGCGAATCCGGCGCGAATGCAAGCGGGATCGTTCACGCCGGCGACGGCGAGACCGGGGCGGGGAAACACGCATTCGCTGTCGAGAAAGCGGATGCCGATAGAACGGAAGAATCGAAGCCAGGCGAACGTATCGTAGTAGTATTCATGGTTGCCGGTCACGGCAATGACGCCGTCTCTCGCTTTCAAGCCAGCGAGCGGCGCAACGTTTGCCGACTGGGCGGAGCACATCCCGTCAAAATAGTCGCCTGTAAGGCATATGAGATCCGGCTTGGCGGCGTTCGCCGCTTCTACAATCGCCTTGGTGCGCCAGGCCCGGGCGGCCGCGCTGGCGTGGATGTCCGTCGTATGGAGTATTCTGTACCCGTCGAGCGAGGCCGGCAGTTCCGGCGCGACGATTTCCACTTCGCGCGCTACCGGCGGTTTGACGCCGTTGTAAACCCCCTTCGCCGCCGCCGACCATGCGACTAGCGGCAGGACGACAAACCACAGCGCGCCTCCGCACGGAAGGCGCGCGAACGGCGAAAGAACGAAGCGCGCGAACCTATACGCCAACGCGAAAGCCAGCAGCAGGCACATTCCGGAATAGGCGAGATTCCACGCCCATATGAGCACTTCCGGCAGTTCGTGGGCGAAAGCGTCGCCGCCGAAGACGTCGAAGCAAAGGAACTTGGCGGCGCAAAACAGAAACCATGCGGCCCATGCGGCCTGCAAGCGCGGCCTCGCGCCGCCCGGAGCGACGAACACAAACATGAGCGCAAATGCGAAGAGAAAAGGAAAGAAGACGAAAAGGAGTTTCATTGCTTGATTCTCCACCGGTGGGTGGAGGCGCCTTTTGCA
The DNA here is from genome assembly GCA_017385345.1 of Kiritimatiellia bacterium. Taxonomy (GTDB): domain Bacteria; phylum Verrucomicrobiota; class Kiritimatiellia; order RFP12; family UBA1067; genus UBA1067. The sequence continues at coordinate 1,495 of JAFNRY010000321.1, read as the reverse complement.
AGTTGCGCGTCCTCTTCGCCGGCCATGCCTATTTCCCGCACGCCCGGCGTATCTACGACCATTGCGCCGCACGGGAGGAGGTAAAGCCTTCTCGAAGTGGTGGTGTGCCGGCCGCGGCCGCTCCATTCCTGCACATCCTGCACGGCGGCGAGCTCCTCGCCCGCAAGCGTGTTGAGCAGCGTCGACTTTCCGGCGCCCGAACTGCCGACGAGCGCGAGCGTCGTCCGCGGCGCGGCGTACGTCTTCAACCTTTCGATGCCTTCGCCGGTTTTTGCGCTTGTGCAGAACACTTCCGCCCTGCCGGCGACGGCCTCGAGCAGTCCGGCCGGTGGGCCGGCCCGCCACTCCGGAGCGAGATCCGCCTTTGTCAGCACCACTACGGCCTTCACTTCGCCCATGTCTGCGGCGAGTGCGAGATACCGTTCTATGCGCGCCGGCGAGTAATCGCCGCCCGGCGCCATGGCGATCGCGAGCACGTCGAAATTGACCGCGAGAGTCTGTGTCTTTCTGCGCGCGCCCGGATCGCGGCGTTCGAAATGCGAAAAGCGGGGCAGTATTCCGGTTATCAGCGATTCGCCGGAGGGGTTGTGCACGTATCGCACGAAATCGCCGGTCTGGGGCCGCTCCGCCCCGCGGCCGAACACGCTTTTTTTTGCGCGCGCCTGTATCTCGCCGGTGGCGTCCCCGCAGACGATGAAATAATAGCCGCCGTGCGCGCAGACTACCCGGGCCACTCCCGCGCAGTCGCCGCCCTTCCATCCGTAATCCCAGATCTGCCCGGCCGGCATGCGGTCACTCTTCGTACGGCAGCAGAAACGCCGTCTTGAAATCGTATCCGCCGGCGAACCCTTCCGGCGTATCGCCCTCCTCGCGCCCTATGCGGTGCGATTCGGAAAGATTCATCATCATCTCCCCGACGTCCTCGGTGCATTTCACGCCCCATTCCGTCAGCACCGTGTACGACATCGGACCGTACAAATCGAGCGTCCTCTCACGGAATTCGTCGAGTATTTCGGCGGCGCCGACGCTCCCCTCTTCCTTGAAAAGGTATTCGAGCACGTCAACGAGAAGCGTGTACGCCCTCGCGTTGTAGCGCCCGTCCTTTGCGGTTATGTCCCTGAAGGTGTCTTTTTCGAAATCGAGATCGTCCATTCTGCAGTCGAGCCTTTGTCGAATTCTCCCTTGAGCGGAATCAAAACGAAGAGACGCGCGACAACGGCGCCGTCCGCCGCCTTCCCAGTTTTAGCGTCAATCAGCGCCGCGCCGGCAGGCAGCGGTTCGTCCAGCGGGACGGCCACGGCCGAAGGCGCGCCGCGCGTCACCCTTTCGGGATAGACTGTCTTGCGGTTGAAACGGATCGAGATGCGGTCGCCGCTCCGCTCGATTTCATACGCCGCTTTCGCGCCGGGCAGCGCCGCGCACCACGCCGGATCTCCGTAGAAAGCGACCGTGTCGCGCTCCCACAGCAATCCGCGCGCATCGCCGGCGATCCCGG
>JAFNRY010000320.1 GCA_017385345.1 Kiritimatiellia bacterium | reverse complement strand
TTGGGAACCCCTCCTCCCGGCGGACTGGGCGCCCCCGGCCGCCGCCTCGCCAAGCGTCCGCTCTATTTCTATGCCGTCTTTTACAAGCGTGATCCTCTTCTCTACCGGATCCACATCCTTCAAAGTCCAGCCGCCCTTCGTTTCGCCTTTTTCAATATAGTAGTGGCGCGGCGATTTCGAATCGCCGGCATCGGTGAAACCGGCCATCGTCCGCCCGTCCGGCGTTATGTTTATGACAGACACGGAAACGGACCTTTCAAGTTGCATCTGCGCCTGCGCCACATCTTGTGGCGTCTCGCCGGCGTCGCCATTCCTACCGCCGCCGCGCGGCGCATTCTCGGGCGGGACGGAAGGATCGTCCGGTCCCTCACCGAACGGGCATCTGTCGATTATGGGCTGATAGTACGAAAACGGCCTACCAGCAGCCGAAACCGCCGCCGTCACGACCGCGGCAAACACGGCCGCGCACGCTTTGCATGCCATCGCCCGAAACATCGTCAATCCGCCTTGGCCATTGTCGTCAACGCCCGCGCGAGCATGTCCATGCCCACGCGCCCGGCGTCGAAATCCGCCTTTACGCGCTCGTACCGGCGCACGCACTCCTCGCGGCTCGCGGCGCGCACCACCACGTCGTTCGTGATTCCGCTCGCTATCCGGTTCACCCCCATGTCCGTAGGCGACTTGTAGGGGCATTCTTCCCCCATCATGCGCTCCCATATTTCGCGCAGGATGGGATACGCCTCCACGTCGCGATTGTAGTTTACGCGAATTTCGCCGTACGAAAGGAAATGGTGCGGATCGATCTGGTTCTCGTCCTTCAACTCGAGCGTGGCCGCTTCGTAGGCCACGTTGAGCGGATGCATCAGCGGAAGATTCCACACGGGAAAAGTCTCGAACTTGGCGTAGCCCGCCTTGTTTCCCCTCTTGACTTCGTGGTAGAGCATCGTAAGGCACGTGGCGAACTTGCCGGATCCCGGGCCAGGGCCGGTCACGACAACTATCGGCTTCTCCGTCGGAATATAGTCGTTCCGCCCGTAGCCGGAGTCGCTGACGATCGTATCTATATCGTTCGGATAGCCCTGGATGGGATAATGGTAGAAAACATCGACGCCCGAGGCCTCGAGAATCTTGGCGAACTCGCGCGCGGACGGATGTCCGTCGAAGCGCGTTATGGCGACGCCGCGAACGGATATGCCGCGGTCGCGCATCGTATTCACCAGCTTGAGCGTCTCTTCTTCGTACGTGGTTCCGAAATCCGCCCTGCGTTTCTTCCTCTCGATATCGACGGCGTAGATGCAGAGTACGAGCTCCGCGGAGTCGCCAAGCGACTGAAGAAGACGCAGTTTCACGTTTGGATCGTAGCCGGGCAGGCACCGCGCCGCGTGATTGTCGTCCGTGAGCTTGCCGCCGAATTCGAGGTAGAGTTTTCCGTGTTTCTCCGCGCGCCGCCTTATTTCGGCGGTCTGTTCGCGCAAATACTTCTCGTTGTCGAAACCGATTTTCATTTGCCGTTGATCTCGTCGAGAAGAGCCTGGATGGCGGGCTTGCACTTGCCGCAGCCTCCGCCGGCCTTCGTATATCCCGTGACCTCTTCCACCGTGGTGAGCGAGTTCTCCGTTATCACGCGCCTGACCTCGTTCTCGGAGACGCCGTAGCAGGTGCAGAGCATCTTCTCCTCGAGATTGCGATCGGCGTTCTCTCCGGTTTCGTAGTTCTTGATAGCCGCTTCCATCGCCTCCCGGCCCATGACGGAGCAATGCATCTTCTGCGGCGGAAGGCCGCCGAGATAATCGGCTATCTCCTTGTTCGTGATCCTCTTCGCCTCTTCGAGCGTCTTGCCCACGACCATTTCGGTAAGCGCGCTCGACGAAGCAATCGCGCTCGCGCATCCGAACGTCTGGAATTTCGCCTCGGCTATTCTCCCGTCCGGGCCCAGTTTGAACTGGAACTTCAGCGCGTCCCCGCACGCGAGCGAACCGACGGTAGCCTCGCCGTCGGGATTTTCAATCTTACCGACATTCCGCGGATTGCGGAAGTGGTCCATCATTTTCTCGGAATAGTTCCACATGTCTGCGCCACTATTATATCACTTCTTCCACGACTATTTTCGTGCGGTACTTTGCGCCCGGAGGCCCCACCTCGATGTTTTTCGGCGCCCATCTGCCGCCAAATTTCTTGAGACTCGTGCAGAACAGCCTGCGCACCACCCTGCCTTCGGCAGATTCCTCAGCCTGCAGCATCGCCCCTGACCGTCTGTCCACCCAGACGCGAACCTCCCGCACGCCGTTGCGCAGCAGAAGAACGCGGCACAAGACCCCCTGCGCGGACTCGGACTCCCGCTCCCGGTCGAACGACACGTCTTTCCACCATAGATAATCGAGAGAGAGATCGCTCCATGTTATATCGGTATCGAGGAGTCTTCCGCCCTTCTCCAATTCCACCGGCTTCCCGTCAGAATCCTCGACGGTGAGCTCGACGATCCCACCATCCCGTTTCAGATCGAACCGGTACGCGGCGATCGTGGTTCCGCGGCGGCTGCGCCTGTTGATGTGCCCCTTGATCTCGACCTTGGGCGGAACCATCGTCCTGCACGCCTCGATTATTTCAGCCGCGGAAGCGTCCGGATCGAGAAAAGGTCCGTCGTCTCCTGGCCTGGCGGGGAGCGATTCCGCGCCGACCGCGGCGGCGATTGCTAATGCCGCAACGACGGAGTTCATTTCCCGCCTTTCGCGCCGGCGCCTTTATCGCCGGTGCCATCCGCGAGAAGAGCCGCTTCGATCGCCTCGTCCCTCGGACCGCCGCACTTTTCGCGTCCCTCGACATAGAGTCTGCGCGCTTCGTCTTTCGCGCGTTTCGCCCCGCTCTTCGAATCTATCAGCAGTCTTGCGAGATTGTATTTCGGATAGTGGCTGCCGGGCGCCGCCTCCACGGCCTGCCTCAACAGGCCTTCAGCCTCGGTCGTCCGTCCGGAACCCGCCTCCGCCGCGGCGTACAGCATGAGCGCGGACGCGTCCTTGCCGTCCTTTTGCAGAAGCTGCGACAGCTTTTCCTTGGCCGCGGAATAATGCTTGTCTTCGATATCGTCGGCAGCTGCGGAGAGAAGAAGCTTTCTGTCGCCTGGCTTTTTTCTCAAGGCTTCAGCGTGCTTGTAGCGGCGTTCGAGCTGGGTGGTGTCCGAAACCGCCACGGCCTTGACGTTGGATTTGGCCTGTTTGAGCAGCAGAGAGTCGATCGCGACGTCGATGTACGCCTTCTTGTTCCTTACAGTCGCGAACTCGTCCGTCGCCGCCCGCGCGGGATTCTCGTACTCGATCCGCTCGAGCTCGGCGCGGGCTTCGCGATATTTTTCGACGGCCTGGTCCACCTTGCCGTCGGCGGCGAGATCGGTCGCAAACAAGTCGTGCATGCCAAGCACTTCCGCTATGG
>JAFNRY010000319.1 GCA_017385345.1 Kiritimatiellia bacterium | reverse complement strand
GGACGCCCCGTGCTCGGCGCTCCGGATCCGGCTCGGGCGGCGCGAGAGATACTGGCCGAAATCAAAGACGCCGGCGATACGGCGCCGGCAAACGTTTGACACCGCAAGCAAGTAATGGTAGAAGGGGAATGACAATGCAATTCACCACCGACGAATTCGCCAAAAGCGCGACGAAAGGCAGTTTCATCAGACGCATGTTCGAAAAGGGAATCGAACTGAAAGCGCAATACGGGGAGGATGCCGTTTGCGATTTTTCCCTCGGCAACCCGGATCTTCCGCCGCCGGCGGCGGCGAAGGAAGCTCTGGAAAAGATTGCTTCCGCGGCAGTGGCGCCGTACGGTCTCGGATACTGCCCCAACGCGGGCATCCCGCAGGCGCGGGCGGCGATCGCTGCGCAATTGTCCAAGGAACAGGGCGTGGCCATCTCCCGCGACGGAATAGTGCTTACGGTCGGCGCGGCCGGCGGCATCGTATGCGTGTTCCGCGCCATCGTCTCCCCCGGTGACGAAATAATAGTGCCGAGCCCCTATTTTGTGGAATACGGCAACTACTGCGGACACTTCGGCGGCGTTCTGAAGCCGGTGCCGTCAAAACCTGATTTCTCTCTCGATCTCGCAGCGATTGAAGCGGCAATATGTTCGCGTACCCGCGCCGTTCTCGTCAACTCGCCGAACAATCCCACCGGCGCCATATACAGCGCTGAGGAAATCGACGCGCTTTCCGGACTCGTGGAACGCGAAAACGCGAGAAGGGCCGCCAAAGGTGAAAGGGCTCTCGTTCTAATTTCGGACGAGCCGTATCGCGCTTTCGCATACGATGGAGCGCAGGTGCCTTCAATACTCGGAACCTGCCGCCATGCAATCGTCGTCGGCAGCTTCTCCAAGACGCTTTCCATGGCAGGGGAGAGAATCGGCTATGTCGTACCGTCGCCTGCGATCAGCGAAGGAGACGGGGGCGCGCTTGTTTCCACGCTCGTTCTCGTCAACAGGACTCTCGGTTTCGTCAATGCGCCAGTGCTCGGCCAGCGGCTCGCGGCGGCCATATGCGGCGAAAAGGTGGACGTCTCCATCTACGAGCGCAGAAGGGCTCTCATGGCCGAGGTTCTCGACGGCGCGGGCATAGACTATACGATGCCGAAAGGCGCATTTTATTTCTTCCCTGCGGCCCCGGGCGGAGATGACGTCAAATTCGTGGATGCGCTTTTGCGCGAACGCATACTCGCGGTCCCCGGCAGCGGTTTCGGACGCGCCGGCCACATAAGGCTAAGCTACAGCGTTGAGGACGCCGTAATCGTCAGAAGCGCCGCGGGATTCAAACGTGCAGCGGAGGCGTGCAGATGACAACCGGAAGGAAAGCGCTTTTCGCCGCAGCGACGTTCGCCGGCGCGGCGGCGCTTTCTTTCATCTTTTTTAAATCGTCCGCATCCACCGGAGACATGACCGGCGCGATAGAACTTGATCCGGACGGACATTCCGTAACCATAGCCGTTCGCTATTCCGATTGCGGAATGGACGCACCAATGGAGTTTCTTCTCGTCGGCCCAGAAAGCGGACACGAATACGAAGCGCTTTTCGTTTCCGAGGCCGCGCCGCGCGATATCGTCGAGGCGTTTGAAAAGGCGGGCTTCCCTGCCGGAATCCCGATCGATGCGAAGTCCGGCCGCGTATGGCCTGTCGGAGCTTCAGTCCGCATAGAGCCGTCCCTTGCCGACCTTCTCGCCGACACACGTGGCGAATCGTTTCCTCCCGTCGTTTTTACGGGCGGCGCTCGGTCGGGGAACGATCGATTCCCCGTTGCCGAAACCAATTCGCCCAATGCGGTTTTCGCCTTGTACAATCTTCCGCAATCGATTCTGCAGTTTGACGATTCCCTCGACCAGTCTGCGACATACGGACGTTTCAAACCGAAAATCAAACTTGAAGACGGCCAAAGGATGCGGTTGAAGTTTACGTTGGAAGATGCGTCGTATTCGCGCAGAGCGTCGCTCGATTTCAAGCCTGGCAATGCAGTCGAAGTTCTCGGCAAACTGAAATCGCAAATGCAAGAAGGCCGTACGCTCGATACGACATGTTCCTTTTCTCCCGAAATGACGATAGAAGAGGCGGCGGCTGCGGCAGCGGCGGCGGCAGTGCTTGATTCGCCCTCCGTGAAAATGAACGGAGCCGCAGAAGGGGAGTTCTATTTCCGCGCTTTCCTTCCGCTTGAAAAATGGCGCGACAGGCGCGAACGGCTCATGCAGCCGCCGGAAGTCCACTGGCGCGGAATCACTGATGTCGCTATAGTCGAAATCGAAGAAGACTGGAGCGATCCGGCTTCGCTCGAACCGCGTCTTATTCCAAAAGAAACGAAATACGGCGATTATGCGGAGGCCGCCAAGAAACTTGCCGCTCTTGCCGTCCGGACCTCCACAATCATACTCTACGCGCCACGCGGCACTCAGCTGGCTCCATTGTATGATTTCAAAAAAGCAACCGGACTTAAAGGCGTCAACTGGTACATTTTCACGGAATGACACATCTGCAAGAAGAACCTCTCGCCGCAAGAATGCGGCCGCGCACGCTCGATGAAGTAGCGGGCCAGTCGCATATTGTCGGAAAAGGAAAGCTGCTACGACGCATCATCGAGGCGGACAGGCTTTCCAACATTATTTTCTACGGGCCGCCGGGATGCGGCAAAACCACCCTTGCGGAAGTCGTAGCCAAGACGACAAAGCGGAATTTCGTGCGTCTTTCGGGCGTTCTTTCCGGCGTCGCCGACATAAGACGCATTTGCGAAAGCGCGAGATCCAGCCTCGGCGGACCCGGAACAATACTTTTCATCGACGAAATCCACCGCTTCAACAAGTCGCAGCAAGACGTGCTTCTTCCGTATGCCGAAGACGGAACAATCGTTCTTGTAGGCGCGACAACTCACAATCCGAATTTCTTCATCAACACGCCTCTTACATCCCGTTCGCTCGTATTCGAGCTGAAGCCTCTGTCTCCGGAAGACATCGCTTTGCTCGTGAAAAGGGCGCTGTCCGACCGCGAAAGGGGATTCGGCGCTCTCGACGTCTCGATCGACAACGATGCGCTTGCTTTTCTATCGCAAACGAGCGAGGGTGATGCAAGACACGCCTTGACCGCATTGGAAATCGCCGTACGTTCGACGCCGCCCAGCGAAGGCACCGGAGCCGTACACATCGATCTGGAAACAGTACAGGAATGCATCCAGAAGAAACTTGTCTCTTACGACAGGGACGAAGAGGGTCATTACGATACGATTTCCGCCTTTATAAAGTCAATTCGCGGCAGCGATCCCGACGCGGCGATATATTGGCTTGCGAAAATGCTTGTGGCGGGCGAAGATCCGCGCTTTATCGCGCGCAGACTTGTCATTAGCGCGAGCGAGGACATCGGGAACGCCGATCCGCGCGCCATTTCCGTCGCTTCGGCCGCCATGCATGCGTGCGAAACTGTCGGCATGCCCGAATGCGCGTTGAATCTTTCCCAGGCTACGACCTATTTGGCTTCGGCTCCCAAGTCGAATGCGAGCTGTGCTGCCATCGAATCGGCCAGCTCACTCTTGGTCATTGCTTTCATATCTCTTCGGTTTTTAAAATTTGTTTCTTAAGGTGACGTTAGTGACGTTGTGACGCTATGTTTTGTAGAGTTTACGCGTACCG
>JAFNRY010000318.1 GCA_017385345.1 Kiritimatiellia bacterium | reverse complement strand
GCGGCGAGCGCCGAAGCCGCGCACGAGGCGACGAGCAGCGCGAAGGCGCCGGAGAAGCCGCGGAAGAGTCCGAGGATCGCGAGGATCGCGGCGAACGCCCCCATGGCGTAGTCGGCTGGCAGCAGGTGCTCGGCCACGGTCAGAGCCTTGCGCGGTATTTGCGGTAGATTTCCGCCGTCTTGCGGTTTCCGGATTTTTCGAGAGCGGCGGCGAGGCCGTCGACGGCCGCCTTGGACGCCGGCGTGGCGGCGACGGCGCGCGAATAGAGGGCGGCGGCGGTGGCCCATCTGCCGAGCCTGCCGGCGAGTTCCGCGCCCGTGATCGCGGTCTTGGTGTCGTACGGATCGAGGGACGAGGCGGTTATGTACGCTTCGAGCGCCTTCTTCCTCTCCCCGTCGTTCTTGGCGGCGCGGGCGGCGGTTTTCGCCAGCCCGGTGGCGGCAGGATGGCTGAGGCAGTCGGTCTCGAGCGCCTGCGCGTAGAGTTTCGCCGCGCCCGCGAAGTTCCCCTTGCCGGCAAGCGCGTCGGCCTTCGCGAGAATGGCGGTGCTCTGCACGCTGTTGCGGTTCGCGGCGCCCGGGCGACCGGCGGCCTTCGCCGCGATTTCGTTCTTCAGCGCCGGTATTGATCTGTGCTGGACGTCCTGGACGCGCCTGCCGGCCGCCCCTTGCGCAGCGAGCTGGGTGAAAAATCCGAACTCGTCCTTGGCCGCTTCGATGTAGCGGTAGGAGTCGCGGTACAGTACTGCGAGATGGTAGTGGGCCGACGGGTTTCGCCTGTCGAGACGCATGGCCGTCAGAAGTTCGGTTCTCGCCCTGGCGCGCAGCGATCCGTCCGGATCCTCCTTCGCGGTGCAGGCGAGGAAGCAGTCGGTCGCGCCCGCGCCGGCGAATCCTTCCGCGCGCGTCTTCGCGTCGAGTGACCGGTCGTTCGCGATTTCGAGGAAGAGGGATCTCGCGGCGTCGTACTCTTTTTCGAAGAAGGAGATGTTGGCGGAGAGAAGCCGCGCGTCGGCGTCGCCGGCGTATTGCGGCGAGATTTGCGAGAGCGCTTTCCTGGCGGCGTCGAGCCTGCCGAGATTGAAGCGCGACTGGGCAAGCAGGATCGCGGCGTCGGCGTCGCCGGGCGCGAGTTCGAGCTGCTTCGAGAAGTGGACCTCGGCGCGGTTCCAGTCGCCCGCGTCGAAAGCGGCCCTTGCGAGGGCGGCCTCGCGCGCCGGGTCGTCGCCGGCGCAGCCGGCCGTCAGCAGCGCGGCGGCCAGCGGCGCAAGCGGCCGGCGGACGCATCCGCGCAGCGCCCTACGAACGGATCTTCGAGAGAAGTTCATCGCGTTTCGCCTCCATCGTCTCTTTGGTTCTGCCTTCGAGATTGAGCCTCACGAGCGGCTCGGTGTTCGACATTCTGACGTTCGCCCACCATCCCTCCGAATCCCACGCGTCGATGCTGACGCCGTCGAGTTCGAAGACTTTCGCCTTGCCGGAGTATTCCTCTTTTATCTTCGCGAGGATTCCGGCCGGCGGGACGGACGTCCTGGTGTTGATTTCGCCGGACTGGAAGTATTTGCGCAGCGGGGCGACGAGTTCGGAGAGGGTCTTGCCGGAAGCCGACACGATGTTGGCGACGGCATATGCCGCCATCGACGAGGATTCCGCCGTCGAATTCGCCTTGAAATAATAGTGGCCGGAGAGCTCGCCGGCGAACACGGCGTCGTTCTCGCGCATCTGCTGCTTGATGAAGGAATGGCCGACGCGGGACATCATCGGGCGGCCGCCGGCGGCGGCGATCGTCTCGGCGGCGACGCGCGAAGAGCGCAAATCGTAGAAGCACGCGGCCCCGGGGTTGGAGGCGAGGATGTCTTTCGCGATCAGCGCCGTCATGAAGTCCATCGGAACGATGTCGCCTTTTTCGTCGATGAAGCCGGCCCTGTCGGCGTCGCCGTCGAAGGCCACGCCGAAGGCGTACTTCCCCGGGTTTTCGCGCACGAGCCTCTGGAGGTCGGCGAGCGTTTCCGTTTCGAGGGGGTTGGCGTCGTGGTTCGGGAAGTCGCCGTCGTATTCGCCGAAGAGGGCGTCGTACGTAAGCGCGTTCTGTCCGGCGAACGCCGCCGCCTCCGCGATTCCCATGCCGTTGGCGAAATCCATCGCGACGTGCAGCGGCTTCGCGAGATGGGCGGATTTCTTCACGTGCGCCGCGTAGGCCGCCGAGATATCCGTTTTTTCAATCGTGCCGGTTCCAGCCGGAGGTTCCCCGTCCGGCATTTCCGCGACGATGCGCTCTATGTCCTTTATGCCCGTCGCCCCCGAAATCGGCACCGCCCCCGCCTTGCAGAGCTTGCATCCGTTCCACTCTTTCGTATTGTGCGAGGCCGTTATCATCACGGATCCGTCGGCGCCAAGCGACGCATTGGCGAAATAGCTCATGGGGGTGGAAACGAGACCTGCGTCGATCACGTTCGCGCCCTCGTCGTTCGCGCCTTTGGCGAAGGCCGCGAAGAGCGCGTCCGACGATTTGCGGCAGTCGCGTCCGACGACGATCCTGCCTCCCTTGAGATGCGCGAAGCGCACGTATGCGCGCGCGATTTTGTAGAATACGCCTTCGGTCAGATCGCGGCCGTATATGCCGCGGATGTCGTAAGCTTTGAATATGCCTGCCATTTTTCCGCTCGTTCCGTTTTTCCGGGTTCGTTCCGTCCGTCCGGGCGTTACGGTTCCCGCATGTGCCAATTATACCATTTCGGGAGGCGCGGTTCGCGCCGTCCGCCGTCCGGCGGTCCGCCGGGTCCGTGCGGCGCGGGCGCGCCGTGTCATTGTTCGCCTGCCGCGAGGCCGCCGCCGAGAGATTTGTAGAGCGCGATCGCGTCGATCGTGATCTGGCCGCGGGAGACGACGAGCGCCTCCTGCAGGCTCAGGAGCGAACGCTGGGCGTCGATGACCGCCGTGAAGTCCTTCAGGCCGTTTTTGTACAGATCGTTCGAAATGGCGACGGCGTCCTGCGCGGCCTTGGCCGCCCCTTTGAGGGCTTCGTAGCGGTGGTATTCGCGCGAGTAGGCCGCGTAGGAATCGCGCACGTCGCGCAGGGCGTCTTCGACGGCGAGTTCGTAGGCGAGGCAGGCCTCGCGCATTCTCGCCTCGGCGGCCTTCTGGTTGGCGTAGAGGTTTCCGCCCTGGAATATCGGCCAGCTGAAGGAAGGGCCGAGCGAGCCGTAGAGCGAGCCGCGCTCGAAGAGTTTCGACGCCTTGACCGATTCGAGCCCGAGCGAACCGTTTATGTAGAGTTTCGGGTACCAGAGCGATTTGGCTACGCCGACCGAGGCGACTTGGGCCGCGAGCGTTCTTTCGGCGGCGCGGACGTCGGGCCGCGACCTTACGAGGTCGAGGGGAGTGT
>JAFNRY010000317.1 GCA_017385345.1 Kiritimatiellia bacterium | reverse complement strand
CACGCCTACATTTGCGTCGAGGCCATGAAACGCGGCAAGGACGTGTACTGCGAGAAGCCGCTGACGTGGTCCGTGCAGGAGGCGGTAGAACTGATCAAGGCCGAGAAGAAGTACGGGACTGTGTTCCAGACCGGATCGATGCAGCGCTCCATGAGGGAGTTTTTCGTCGCGGCGAGTCTCGTGCGGGGAGGCGCCATCGGCGCGGTCAGGCACGTTGACGCCAATTTCGGGGCGGAGGGCTCGCTCGCGGGCGGCCCGTCCCATCCTGTGCGTTTCTGGTACAATCCGGCGAATGCTGCGGCCGAAGGCGCGGAGAACAAGGATCTGGACTGGGAGATGTGGCTCGGCCCGGCGAAAAGGCGTCCGTATTCCGACCGGCTCGCTCCGCGCGGAGTCAACCGCTTCTATCCGATGTTCTGGCGTTGCGACGACGATATCGCGACCGGCATGTGCGGCGACTGGGGCGCGCACCATTTCGACATAGCCCAATGGGCGCTTGGTTTCGACGAAAGCGGTCCGTGCAGGGTCGTCCGTTCGAACGAGCCCCATTCGGAAAATCCGCTGCACGGCGGCCGCAGGCAGTTCGGGGCGCGGCTCGTCTTCGACACCGTGGACGGGGAAGTCGATGTCGCGCATGGTCCCGCGGGTTTGCATTGGGGAGACGTGTTCTACGGCACGGACGGCATAGTCGCCGTAAACCGCGACATCATAGCGGTGTGGACCGGCACCGGGGCCGTCGAACCGGCGGCCGAAATCCGCAGGCAGATCGCCGACGGCTCCTACATGCCCGAGAAACGCATCGCCTATTCGAACGGGAAGGGGACTCCTGCGCTCGCGGGGGAACTCGACAGGCTCGAGAAGGATTTCGCGGCGGAAATCGCAAAGGCGGGGCTGTACCGCAGCACCGACCATATACGCAACTTCTGCGAATGCGTGCAGACGCGCGAGCGGACGTCCACGCCGGCGTCCGTGGGCGCGAGATCGTCCGTCCTGTGCCAGCTCGCCAACCTGAGCTACAAATACGACACCGGTTTCGATTGGAATCCAAGGCGCTTCGAATTCGCAAACGGCACCGGCGCGGGAATCGATTTGAAAAGAACAAACAGCAACGGATGGGAGGTAGAAGCATGAGCGGGGCAAGGCCCGTAAAAGCCGTGGTTCTCGGCTATGGCATAAGGGGGCGCACGTATTCTGCGTACGCGGCGACGCATCCCGACGATTTCCAGGTCGTCGGGGTGGCGGACCCGGTCGCGGAGATTCCGGAGCACGAGGGTTTGCGGACGTGGAAGAAATGGGAGGACGCGCTCGATTCGGGCGTCGAGGCGGACGCCGTGGTTATTTCGCTGCCCGACCGCCTCCACCGCGACGCCTGCATAAAGGCTCTCGAAAAGGGGTACCATGTGCTTCTCGAAAAACCGATCGGCTGCACGTGGAAGGAGTGCGAGGAGATACGCGACGCGCAGAAGCGCACCCGGAAGCTCGTGCTGACGGGGTACGTCTTGCGCTACGCGCCGTTCTACAAGAAACTGCGCGAGGTGATCGCGTCGGGAGTGATAGGCGATCTCACGAGCGTCCACCATCTCGCCGCCATCTCGTACGGCAAGGCGGCGCACGCCTACTGCCGCGGCAACTGGTCCGTCGAGGCCAAGGGCACCGGCATGCTCGTAAACAAGTGCACCCACGACTTTGATCTGATCGAATGGTGGACCAAGGGCCGCAGGTGCGTCAAAGTGTCGAGTTTCGGTTCGCTTTTCCACTGGCGGCCGGAGAACAGGCCGGCCGGCGCGGCCGACAGGTGCAAGGATTGTCCCGCGGCGGTCCGGGCCGAATGCCCGTTCGACGCCTACAAAATCTATTACGAACGCACCGATCTCAGGTATCACTTCGCGGACGAGAGCGACGCGGCCATACTCAAGATGATCGAGACCTCCCCGTACGGCCGGTGCGTTTACGCGTGCGGCAACGATTCCGTGGATCACCAGACCGTGCTGATGGAATACGAAGGCGGGCTGACGTTCTGTCTCGAGATGGAAAGCTACACGCAGCAGAGGACGCGCGTGACGCACTTCTACGGAACGCGCGGCGAGGTCGTGGCGGACGAGAAGAGCATACAGATAATGCCCTTCATCGGAGATTCGACCACGATCATACCGGCGCAGAACGGCCACCACGGCGGCGGCGACCGCGAGATCATGACCGAGTTCGTGAAACTGGTGCGGGACGCATCGCCGGAAAGGTATTCCAAGGTTCTCGACGCGGCGCTCGAATCGCACAAGATCGCATTTCTTGCCGAAGAGTCGCGACGCACGGGCAAGACGATTTTCGTGTGAGAAGGCCCGGGCCGGCCCGCGCCGCCGCAAGGCGAGGATCCATTTGAAAAATCAAAAAGGAGAGTGAAATGACGATCAATTCCAGCAGAAGAGGATTCCTGAAGGGGATGGCCGGCTTCGCCGCGCTCGGCGCGGGCGGCTGTTTTTCGATAGGCAGAGGCGGGGACGGCAAAATCCGCCTCGCGGCCGTCGGCGTGCTCGGCAAGGGCTATTCCGACTGGCTGCCGATGGTGAAGAGCGGCCTTGCAAAGATGGTCGCGTTCTGCGATGCCGACTACAATGCGCGCGCAATCGCTCAGGAGCGGCTGGTCCGCGACGGAGTCGATATCGACATGTACGAGATTCCGTTCTACACCGACTACCGCAGACTGCTCGACGATTGCGGACTGCTTGGCGTGCAGGCGATGACAATCTCCACGCCCGACCACGTCCATGCGCCCGTGGCGATCGCGGCGATGAAGCAGGGCATCCACGTCTATGTGCAGAAGCCGCTCGTCAGGACTCTCTGGGAACTGGACTATTTCGGAAGAACCGCCCGCGAAGAGGGCGTCGTGGTGCAGATGGGCAATCAGGGATCGTCTCTGGACTCCATGCGCCGCTGCACAGAGGTCATCCAAAGCGGAATCCTCGGCGACGTCAGGGAGGTCCACGTCTGGACGAACCGCCCGGTGTGGCCGCAGGGTCGTGCGGTTGCCGACTGGATCAAGAGCCATCCGAAGGGAGACCGCGTCCGCGACGGCCTGAACTGGAACGCATGGCTCGCGACGGCGGCCAAAAGACCGTTCCTCGACCGCTATCCCGACGACGCCCCCGTGTACGATCCGTGGAGGATAGGCAAGAACGTCTATCACGCGTTCACCTGGCGCGGTCTTTTCGATTTCGGCGCTGGCGCCTTCGGCGACATGGCCTGCCATACGATGAATCTCGCATTCCGCGGCCTCGAGCTCGGCGGCGTCTCCGACGCGGTGTGCGTCCAGGCCGAATCCGGCAACGACATGGCGTATCCGCTCAAGTCCGTCGTCAAGCTCGTTTACAAGGCGCGCGAATCCAAGGTCCGACCGGGCGTCGTGCTGCCGGCCGTGAACCTCACTTGGTACGACGGAGACATCAAGCCCGACGCATCCATCATGCCGAAGTGGGCCGCGACGCACGGAGGCAAAGTCCCCAACACCGGCTGCTACATCGTAGGCGACAAGGGCTCCGTCCTCATGCAGGACGACTACGGCGCTCGCTGCGCGATCGCGCTGGAAGACGACAAGGAGTTCGTGGACATCTTTAAGCACGAAGCCTCGATGTCCGTGCCGCGTTCGATTCCGTTCTGCGGCGGCTCCGGCGAGATTGAAGGCGGGAAGTCGACAGTCGAAATGAGGGGCATGGGCGAGGCCCACTACATCGAATTTCTCACCGCCATACGCGGCGAAGGGCCTGTTTACGAGCAGACCGGCTCGCGATGCTTCTCGGACGTCGAATACTGCGTTCCCCAGATGGAAGGCATACTCGTCGGCTGCGTCGCGCAGAGACTGCCCGGCAAGGCTCTCGTCTGGAACTCCGAAACGCAGTCGTTCGGCGACGAGGCGGCGGATTCGTTCGTCAAGCCGTACATTCGCGAAGGTTATGCGTTCTGATTGGCGGTCCTGGCGGGACTCGAACCCACTACCCGCTGCTTAGAAGGCAGCTGCTCTGTCCAGATGAGCTACAGGACCCAGCGCCCCGGCACGAGCCGGGGCGTTTTGCGTTTATTCTATCAAATAGCGGCCGGCCGGGTCAAATATGGTATAATCCGAGCATGAACAAAAAAGGCTACAACTGCGTAGTGTGCATCAAGCAGGTGCCGGATACCAAGAGGATCGGGCCGGATGCGATGAAGGAGGACGGCACCGTGAACCGCGCCGCCCTGCCGGCGGTGTTCAATCCCGAGGACATGAACGCGCTCGAGGCGGCGCTTTCCGTCAAGGAGCGCTACGGCGGCAAGGTGACGGCGATAGCGATGGGGCTGCCGGCGGCATGCGCCATACTGCGCGAGGCGCTCATGCGCGGGGCCGACGAGGCGTATCTCGTCACCGACCGCAAGGCGGCCGGGTCGGACACGCTCGCCACCAGTTACATACTTTCGCAGGCCGTGCGCAGGTTCGAGCCCGACCTCGTATTCTGCGGCAGGCAGGCGATCGACGGCGACACGGCGCAGACCGGGCCGCAGATCGCCGAAAAGCTCGGCTTCCCCGCGATAACGTATCTCGAGAAACTCGACCTCGAAGACGGCGTCGCCGTCGCGGTGCGCGACATCGGAACCGGCGTCGAAACCGACCGCGTGAAGCTGCCGGCCCTGTTCACTGTCACGGACAGGTACGGCGAGCTGCGCCCGCCGGACGTGCGGCGCGTCATGGAGTACAAGAAGGCCAAGGCTCCGGCGGAAGGCGGCGAAGGCTCCGGCATCGGCCAGCTTTCGTGCGACGACATCGGCTGTGAGGCGGAGCGCTGCGGTTTCGCGGGCTCGCCCACGAACGTCAGCAAGGTGGCGAGCGTCGTTCTCGCCGGCGGCGAATATCGCGAGATTCCGGCGACGGACGAGGGGATCAAGGCGTTTGTCGAAGGCCTTGTGGCGGATCACACCATCGGTTAGTTTCAATCCGGGAGTCGATATGACGGAAAACAACAACAGAAACGGCGAAGTCTGGGTGTTCGCCGAACAGGAGGAAGGCGTCCTCGCCGACGTTCCGCGCGAACTGCTCGGCAAGGGGCGCGAACTCGCGGACCGTCTCGGCGTGAAGCTGGCGGCGGTTCTGATGGGCGACGGCGTGGAATCGCTCGCGTCCGGGCTGTTCGAGGCCGGCGCGGATGTCGTGCATCTCGCGGATGATCCCGCGCTCAAGACGTTCCGCGGCGTCGCGTACCGCAAGGCGTTTGTCAAGATGGTTCGGGAATGCAGGCCCCAGATCGCGATATTCGGCGCCACGCACATGGGGCGCGACCTTGCTCCGGCGGTGGCCTCCGAACTGCGCTGCGGCCTCACGGCCGACTGCACCGATTTGCAGATAGGAGACTGGACCGACCAGAAGAGGAAGGACGCCTCCGGGAACGGCACGGTCGTGAAAGACGTGTTGCTGCAGATACGCCCCGCATTCGGCGGCAACATCATCGCCACGATCGTCAATCCGTACAACTGGCCGCAGATGGCCACCGTCCGGGAAGGCGTGATGAAGAAGCTCGATCCGCGCCCCGGGGCGAAGGGGGAGATCGTCCGCCACGACGCCGGGCTCGGCGGCGAAGACCTGCCCGTGGAGGTCGTGGAGATAGTCAGACGGCATTCGAGCGTGAACCTCAAGGGTGCGAGGATCATAGTGGCGGGCGGCGCCGGCGTCGGTTCCCAGGAGAACTTCAAGCTTCTGCACGAACTCGCAGACGCACTCGGCGGTGCCGTGGGTGGGAGTCGCGCGGCGGTCGATCTCGGCTACTGCGAGCACGAACGCCAGATCGGCCAGACCGGCGTCACGGTAAGACCCGCGCTGTTCATCAGCTGCGGCATTTCCGGCGCCGTCCAGCACCTCGCCGGAATGCAGGATTCCGCCAAAATAGTCGCCATCAACACCGACAGGGACGCTCCCATCTTCAAGGTCGCCCACTACGGCATCGTCGGCGATCTGAACATCGTGGTCCCCAAGCTGATCAAGGCCGTCAAGAAGGGCTGGTAAAATGAGCAATTTCTACAAAGACAATCCGGACATCGAAAAGACCCTCGACGCGATTGATTTGAGCGAGGTGGCGGAACTCTGCGAAGAGGGATTCCGTTTTGCGAAGGAATACCAGTTCGCGCCGGTTGATGCGGCGGACGCGATCGACAACTACAAGCGTGCGCTCGACACCTGCGGCGACATCGTCGGCAACCGCATTGCGCCGACGGCCGAGGAGACCGATAAGGTTGGGAATATACTGAACGAAGACGGGTCGGTGACGTACGCGCCCGGCATAAAACTGGCCATCGAACTGCTCGGCCGTTCGCGGCTTTCCGGCTGCACGATCCCGTACTATCTCGGCGGACTGAACATGCCCTGCACGATCCTTACGGCGTGCAACGACATAGTGTCGCGCGCGGATGCCTCGCTGATGAACATTTTCGGCCTCCAGGGTATTGCCGAAACCATCAATGCGTTCGCGAGCGAGGATATAAAGCGCGAATACGTGCCGAACCTCTGCAACGGTACGTGGACCGGGGCGATGGTGCTCACCGAGCCCGACGCCGGAAGCGACCTCCAGAGCGTCAAGACGACGGCGCGCCTCGACGAGAACGGCGTATGGCGCGTGAACGGCGTGAAGCGCTTCATAACCAACGGCTGCGGCGACGTGCTGCTCGTCCTGGCGAGGACGGAGCCCGAGTTCGGCGACGGACGCGGCTTGAGCTGCCTGCTCGTGGAGAAGTGTCCGCAGGTGAAGGTGCGCCGTCTCGAGCACAAGCTCGGCATAAACGGCTCGCCCACGTGCGAACTCGTGTTTACGGACGCTCCGGCGAAACTGATCGGGCAGCGCAAGCGCGGCCTGATAACCTACGTGATGGCGCTGATGAACGGCGCGCGCGTCGGCATTTCCGCGCAGGGCACCGGCATTGGCGAGGCCGCCTACCGCGCCGCGCGCGACTACGCCGCCGCCAGAAAGCAGTTCGGCGTCACGATCGATTCCTTCCCGGCCTTGCGAGAACTGATGTGCGACATGTCCGTCGATCTCCAGGTTTCGCGCATCCTGGCGTATTATTCGTCGAAGTGCGTCGATCTCGAGAACGGTCTCGCGAAGAAGTTCGAGGCGCTCAAGGGTTCGCCGGAGGCCGCGGCCGTCCGCGCAAGGATGAAAAAGTACGCGGCGTTCAACAAGATGCTCACGCCGATGGCCAAGTACTTCGCCTCCGAGATGTCGATGCGCGTGTCGAACGGCGCTGTTGCGGTTCTCGGCGGCTCTGGCTTCATGAAGGACTATCCGGTCGAGCGCTATCTCAGGGATTCGCGCATCACGACAATCTACGAAGGCACGAGCCAGCTGCAGGTGGTGGCCGCGATAGCGGGCGTCATGGCCGGCCTCTACCGCGAAGTCGTTGCTGACGCGCTCGACGGCGTGGCGCTCTCGCCGGCGCTGGAGGAAAAGCGCGCCCGGATCGAGGAGCTCGCCGCCGGGGTCGATTCCGCCGTCGCCTTCGTGAAGGGCCATCCGGCGGGCAAAACCTACCACGATCTGCACGCGCGCGAACTCGTCGACGCCGCCATCGGCGCGGTGGCTGGAGCGCTCATGATCCGCTTCGCGGCGAAATTCCCGGAGAAGGAGGCTTCGCTCGACTATTGGCTCGCGACGAAATGGCCCGTGTTCCACGCGGGACTCGCCAGGGCGAAAAGCGGCTACACCGGTTCCGTGGAACTCTTCGAGACGATAGCGCCGGCAGTCGTGCCAGAATAAGGAAGGGACGGACAAGGGCGGGAAATGGATCTCTCCCGTAAAAGTTTCCTCAAAGGGCTTTTCGCGTCCGCCGGGCTGGGCGCGTTCGGCGACTGGCGGGTTTTCGCCGCGCCGGACGGATGGACGCCGCCCGGCGCGCCGGAGCTTTCGTTCGGCGTGATCAGCGATACGCACCTGCGCACGTCCGCGAACGGCTTGGGGCGCGGCAAATACTGGCCGGACAAGTATCTCGTGGCGGCGTTGGAGTATTTTCGGGACCAGAATGTCGATGCGGTGGTGAACTGCGGCGACATGGCTCATCGCGGGCAGGTGCTGGAGCAGGTTTTTCACGCGGAGGCCTGGCAAAAGACATTCCCTGACAATCGTGCGCCGGACGGGCACGCGGTGGAGAAGCTTTTCGTGAACGGCAACCACGACGTCGAAGGCGCGGGGTACGGCGATTTCGTCGCAAAGGCCTTTCCCGACCCCGGGGAGCGCGCCAAACGCGTGCTCGTTTCCGATATGGCCGCGAACTGGGAGCGCATCTGGGGCGAGCCGTATTCTCCCGTATGGCACAAGACGGTGAAGGGGTATCATTTTTTTGGGCGGCACCATGGAGTTGACGAGATGGAGCTCGCCGGTCTCGTGAAGGCCAAGGAAAAGGAGTGCGGTCTGTCGTCTGGCAAAAAACCGTTTTTTCTCGTTTCGCACGTGCGGCCGCACGGGGCGCTGAACCGGGCGCTGCGTCCGTACAAGAAAGGCGTCGCTTTTTTCGGGCACTGGCATCATAGCGCCGCAAACTGGAACAACATATACTTCTGGTCGTCGTTTCCGGCGATCCAGGTTCCTTCCTGCGAACCGCGTGGATGCAGGGGGCAGGGGGAATGCGCGGGCGTGGCCAAGGCGAAACTGGAGGGGGCGGAAAACCTCGGCAGCGCGCGGCAGGGGTATCTCGTCCGCGTCTATGGCGACATGCTTGTCATCTCCCGGCGCGAATTCGGGCTGGGAGGAAGCCTCGGCACCGACTGGATCATGCCGTTCGGACGCTACGGGGCGGAGCACCCGTTTTCGAAAGCGGAGCTGAAGAAGCGCATCGGCAAGCCGCAGTTCCGCAAGGGCGCGAAGCTGGAAATCAGCGCACCGGACACTCCCGCGCCGGCGTTGAAAATTGGCATTCCGCTCGCCGACGGCGCCCCGGGCGTGCGTTGCTATGCGTACGACGTGGAGGTGGCGGGCGACAGGGGGAAGAAACTTCTCAAGAGCGTTTTCGCCGTCGGCGGCAATCTCCCCGCAGGACGGGAGCCCGACGGCGGAGTCACTTCTCTTTCCATTCCGTTCGCGGAGCTGCCGAAGGGCGGAAGACTCTCCATCGCCGTCCGTCCGATAACGTCGCTTGGCACGTCCGGAGAGGCCGTTTCCGCAACCTTCAGACGATCGGCGGCAAAGGGGTGAACATCCGGTCATGCAAGTGGTAGATTGCGATTATCTCGTGGTCGGCTCCGGAATGGCGGGGCTGATGTGCGCTCTTCATCTGGCCAGCTATGGCAGGGTCGCGGTTGCGACCAAGGCGAGACTGAAAGACTGCAACACCAATTTCGCGCAGGGCGGCATATGCTGCGTCGCGGAACCGGGCGACACCTTCGACAGGCACGCGCGCGACACGATGATCGCTGGGGCGTGGCTCGGGAAGTCTGGCGTCGTCCATGAAATATGCGAACACGCCCCGGAAGGGATAAAAGACCTCGTCGATTGCGGCGTGCGATTCGCAAAGAAGGCGGGCGGCGGCTGGGATCTGACGCGCGAGGGCGGGCATTCCGCGCGACGCATATTCCACGCGGGAGACATAACCGGCGAGAAATGCGAAGCCGCCATGATCCGCCGGATCAGGCGCGAGAAGAACATTCTCGTCTTGGAGAACACTTTCATAATAGATCTGCTGATGAGCGACAGGCTCGGGCTTTCGCGCGGCGGAGGGGTTTCGCGGTGCGTCGGCGCTTACGCGCTCGACCGCGAAAGCGGCGCCATCTACGCGATCCGCGCGCCGAATACGATCCTCGCCACCGGCGGCTGCGGTAAGGTTTATCTCTACACCTGCAATCCCGACACCGCCACGGGCGACGGCATAGCCATCGCGTGGCGCGCCGGCGCAAAAGTGGAGAACATGGAGTTCATGCAGTTCCATCCCACGTGCCTTTTTCACCCGCAGGCGAAGCGGTTTCTCATATCCGAGGCCGTGCGCGGCGAGGGCGCGATGCTCGTGGACAGGCACGGCCGCGAGTTCATGCACAAGTACGATCCGCGCGGATCGCTCGCGCCGCGTGACATCGTGGCGAGAAGCATCGACAGCGAAATGAAGCGCACCGGTGCCGACTGCGTCTATCTTGACATCAGGAAGAAGGGGCGCCGCTGGCTCGAGGCCCGCTTCCCCAACATCTATCGCAAATGCCTGCAATTCGGCATCGACATGGCCAGGGATCTCATTCCGGTGGTCCCCGCCGCCCACTACACGTGTGGCGGCATACAGGCCACGGCGGACGGACGCACTTCCATACCGGGGCTTTCGGCGGTCGGCGAATGCGCTTCGACGGGGCTCCACGGCGCCAACCGCCTCGCTTCCAATTCGCTGATGGAGGCGCTCGTCTGTGCCAGGCTCGCCGCGGCCAGGCTCGGCCCGAAGCCGGAGACGTTCTCCGGCGGCCGCCCGCCGCCGATTCCGTCGTGGAAGACTGGTTCGGCGGTTCCGGAGGACGAAGCCGTGCTCGTCGCCCACATGTGGGACGAGATACGCCGCCTGATGTGGGACTACGTGGGAATCGTAAGGACCGACAAGCGTCTGGAAAGGGCGGCGCATCGCCTCAAAACGCTGCGCCGGGAAATCAGGGACTATTATTTTCGCTATCTCGTCACCCCGGACACGCTTGAACTGCGCAATCTTGCGGTTTGCGCCGAACTGATCGTGCGTTCCGCGAGAAAGCGTCGAGAATCCCGCGGTCTGCACTACAACCTGGACTGTCCGCGTCAGGCGGAAACCGCTCGCCAGACCGTGCTGCCCGGCTACAAACCTTGAATGCACTTGAGGAACCCGGCGGAAAATGGTATCATGCGGACCAGCATCCCATCGCACAGAATGGAAAGGAAGAGAGACATGACAGGAAAATTTTGCATCGCGGCGGCCGCGGCCCTGCTCGCGATCGGCGCGGTTCGTGCGGAACGAGCGCCGTACGCCCGTTTCGAGGACGGATTCCTTTCGGCCACGCGTCCGTCCGGATGGCTTGAATGCGCGCTTAAGACCCAGGCTTCCGGCCTCACGGGCCATCCGGAGGCCATGAGCTATCCCTACGACTCCTGTCTCTGGGCCGGCAAGATCCAGCGCATGGGCACCCATGGCATCGGATGGTGGCGCTACGAGCAGACGGCGTACTACCCCGACGGCCTTGTGCGCCTCGGCTACGCGACAGGCGACAAGGCGCTCATAAGCAAGGGCGAAAGCGGCGTGGACTGGACGCTCGAACACGCGACTCCCGAAGGGTTTCTCGGAGATCCCTGCCTCTGGGACAAGAAGCACCACAGGATCGAGCACGGATACGAAATGTGGCCGCTGGCCGTGTTTTTCCGCGCCATGAAGGCCAAGTACGATGCCACTCGCGACGCGCGCATCCCGGCCGCGCTCGCAAAATATTTCAAATTGTACGACGCCAAGACGATAGCCGTCGGGCGCAACACCATCAACGTCGAAGGCATGGTCTGGGCCTACGTGCGCACCGGCGACAAGAGGCTGATCGAACTCGCTGAGGAGGCGTGGCGCGGCAAGAAGGAGAGGATCGACTGGTCCGGCGACCTCACGCCGGCCAACTGCTCCGACGACAAGCCGATCTACATGCACGGCGCGAGCTACGCGGAGGAGCTCAAGATCCCGACCATGCTCTATGCCGCGACGGGCAACAAAGAATATCTCCATCAGGCCGTCAACGCGGAACGCAAGCTGGAGCGCGACCACATGCTGCCTGACGGATGCCCGAGCTCGACGGAGCAGACGCGCGGCAACAGCGTGTACTGGGGCCACGAGACGTGCACGGTTTCGGACTACACGTGGGCGCTCGGATATCTCCTCGAGGTGACGGGCGATGCCGGGTACGCGGACAAGATGGAGCGGTGCGTGTTCAACGCGGCGTTCGGCGCCGCGCGCGGCGACTTCCGCTCGCTCCAGTATTTCTCCAACCTCAACCAGTTCATCGTGACGGCTCGCTCTAACGACAATACTTGCTATCCCGGGAGGCCGTGGGCGCAGTATCGCCCGACGCACGAGACGGAATGCTGCGTCGGCCAGATTACCCGGATAGTGCCGAACTTCGTTTCGAGAATGTGGATGCGCGACGCCGCACAGGCGCCTGTCGCGGCGCTCTACGCGCCGTCATCTGTCGATTTCGGATGGGCCAGAATCGAAGAGGAGACGAACTATCCCTTCGACGGGAAGGTGACGTTCCGCTTCCGCGTGAAGGAGCCTCGCGAAACCTCGTTCACGTACCGCGTGCCGGGATGGTGCAAAACCGGCGCCACCGTGAAAGTGTGCGGCGGCGAAGCGTCGCCGGCCGGCGAGCCCGGAACTTTCGTCTCCGTCAAGCGGACTTTCCGCGACGGCGACACCGTCGAGCTCGATTTCCCCATGAAACCGGTGTTCGAAGTGCTGCCGCGCCGTCACTACGTAATTCGCGATTTCGTGAATCATTGGGCCGGCAAAATCGAGGGCCGCAGTTGCAGTCAGGGCACGGTCGTCGTCCGCGGGCCTCTGCTCTACGCGTATAGAATCCCCGAAACGCGCAAGGCGGACGATGTCGATTACCCGGAGATGCGCGGCAAAAAGAGCGCCAATCCGGAGTTCAAGAGCTGGGACATCCGCCCGGCCGGGCCGTTCAACTACGCTCTCGCTTCTCACGAGGCCGAGGTGGTGGAGACCGGCGCCCCCGTCGGCGACTGGATGGGCGACGCTACCTCTCCCGTCGAGATAAAGGTCAAGGCGCGACGCATCAAGTGGGAACTCGGCGACGGCGGACGCTGCACCCCGGATCTGCCCGAGAAGCCGGAGCCTCTGCCCGGCGAAACCGAAACGCTCACGCTTACGCCTTATGGCGCGGCGGACCTGCGCCTGGCCGTCTTCCCGGATTTGAGCGCGGCGTCTGAGCGCTGAGAACGGCGGATTTGCAACTGTAGTCAAAGTAAACTTCCAACCAAAAAAAGAAAGGCGGAACGAATGGGCGAGGTCATCGGAGCCGGAGAACTCCACAAGGGAGTCAAACTTCTCATCGACGGAGAACCCTGGGAAATCACGGAGTTCGACTTCTCGAAGCCGGGCAAGGGCCAGGCGATATACAACTGCAAACTCAGGAACATGATGACAGGCGGTGGAATGTCCAAGAGCTACCGCTCCGGCGACAAGTTCGAGAAGCCAGAACTCATCCAGATGTCCGTCACGTATTCCTACGACGACGGGCAGGCGTTCGTCTTCACGGACGACAACTTCGAGGAGATCCGCGTCAGCTACGACGTGATGGGGGACAAGAAGTACTTTCTGATGGACGAGATGGAAGTCAAGGCCCTTTTCTTCAACGACAAGGTGATCGGCGTCGATCTGCCGCAGCTCGTAGAGCGCAAGGTGGTGAAGGTCGAGCCCGGCGTGAAGGGCAACACGGCGTCCGGAAAGGTGACGAAGCCCGCCACCGTCGAAGGCGGCTACGTGTGCGCGGTGCCGCTGTTCATCAACGAAGGCGACGTGATCCGCATCAACACCGAGACCGGCGAGTACAACGATCGCACCTCGACGAAGTGACGCGCCTTCCGTGAAGACTTTCGTCATAGCGATGGAGAGCGAGGCGCGCTGCGCGATCCGCAACCTCGAAGGCGCCCGCGAAGAGCGTCTGTGGGGGCGGCGCGTGGTGCGCGGCTCTATGCGCGGCGAAGAGGCGGCGGTCGTGGTGTCGGGCGTTGGCAAAGGAAACGCCGCCGCCGCCGCCCAGCTCGCGCTTTCCCTGGGCGGCGACATGGTCAATTTCGGCCTCGCCGGAGGTCTCGAAGGTTCCATGCGCGTAGGCGACATCTACCGCATCGACCGCGCGGTGCAGTACGACTTCGACCTTGTAAAGGTCAACGGAACCCCCATGGGGACGCTCGACGGCCGGAAGGATCCGTACATACCGGTGTCGCCCGTGGGCGGTCTCGCCCTGCCTGCCAAAACTCTCGGCACCGGCGACCGCTTCAACGATTCCGAAGACGACATGCGGCTTCTCGCCGCTCTCGGCGCGGGGCTTCGCGACATGGAGGGCGCGGCGATCGCGCACGTGTGCGAAGTTGCGGGCGTCCCTTGCAGAATGTACAAATGCGTAAGCGACGTGTACGGATCCGGTTCGATGCCGGAGCAGTTCGCCGCCAACATGGAGCGGTGCCTCGCCGTTCTCGAGAAGGAGGCGCCTTTCTTCTGATTTCCGGGCGCATTCCGGCGTCATGGGTTTTTTCAAGGCATACGACATGCGCGGCGTTTTCGGGGCCGACTTCGGCCTCGATACCGTGTACCGCGTAGGTCTTGCGCTGCCGGGCGCCGTTTCGGGCGGCCGCTGGCTCGTGGGGCGCGATTGCAGAACCACGGGAGGCGCCGTGGCGCGGGCCCTTTGCGATGGCCTCCGCGACGCCGGGGCGCACGTCGATTTCATAGGACTTTGCACGACCCCCATGGTTTACGCCTTTACCGCGATGGACGGCTACGACGCCTCCGCCATGGTGACGGCTTCGCACAATCCGCCGGGGGACAACGGCATCAAGGTCTCCCGCAGGGACGCCGTGCCGGTGGGCTACGCCGACGGATTGCGCGACGTAGAGGCGGCGATCGCCTCGTCTTCCGCCGTATATCGCGCGCGCGAGGGGGAACCCGGCGAGGGAGACGCGCCGCGGCCCGCGTTCGTCCGCCGCTACGTTTCGCTTCTGCATTCGCTCGCTGGCGGCCCGGAGAGGTTTCCCAATCTCCGCTTCGCT
>JAFNRY010000316.1 GCA_017385345.1 Kiritimatiellia bacterium | reverse complement strand
GGTTCGTGCAGAACGGCGGCGATGCGATTCTGACGGGCCAGAACAACAATTGGGTCTGTCTCGGCGAATCGAACGGCAACGCCACCTACGAGATGAACGGCGGCTATCTCGAGGCGCAGAACGGCGTCTATCTCAGCCATACCGGCGCCGCCTCGGCGATGTTCATAATGAAGGGCGGCACGGTCGTCGTCCCGACGTTCGTCGAGGGAACGAGCGCGGCGAATTCGACGCTCGTCCTCGGCGGCGGCACGATAAAGGCGGCCGCGGACGGGGCGACTATCTTCAACAACATCGATAACATTATCTACAGCGGCGACTTCACGCTCGACACGAACGGCAAGAACGCCGGCATCTCTGGCATCGGCTCCGAGACGGCGCTTTCGGGCAGCAAGTTCACCAAGGCGGGCGAAGGCACGCTCACGGCCGCGGCGATTCCCGCCGCGAGCACGGTGAAGGTCGCGGCGGGCACGCTCGCGCTCTCGAACGGCGGCGACAATACCGCCGCGCGCGTGGAATCCCTCGCCCACCGCTGGAGCTTCAACGACGGCACCCTCGCCGATTCCGTCACCGGCAGCGCTGACGGCACGCGCAACGTCGGCGACAACGAGATCAGCGGCGGCATGTTGCATCTCCCCGGCGGATACAAGAACACGAAGCACGTCGATCTCGGCGCGAATCCGATTACGACGGACAGCGCGACGCTCGAGTTCTGGTTCACGCCGCGCGCGAACACGGTGTGGCCCAAGATGTTCTGCCTTGGCGCGAACAGCGGCAACGTCGTCGCTTTCACGACCTTCCGCACTAGCAACGGAGGGCCTTCCGGCATAGACGTCGGACCCAATGGCGGAACATGGACTGGCACCGGCACGCTCTCGACCGGGGTGAAGTACCATCTCGCGGTCGTGTTCGATTACGACAGCGAAGCCGGCTCCACGACCCTCAGAGCGTACTGCTTCGACACAACGACCGGGCTTCTGGCGGGTACGATCGAGCAGACGCTCGCAAACTGGAGATTCACCGAAAAGATAACGCAGAACTACTTCTGTCTCGGCTATTCCTTCTGGAACGACCGCGACGCGAACATCGACTACGACGAAGTGCGCGTCTGGAACACGGCGCTGACGCGCACGGAAATCGAACGCAACCTGGCGACCGGGCCGGACGCGGCGTTCGAGACCGGCGACACCGTCCGCAAGATCGAGCTCGCCTCTGGCGGCACGCTCGACCTCGGCGGCAACACGCTCAGGCAGCCGACGATCGCCCTCGGCGGCGGCACGTTGCGCAACGGCACGCTCGTCGTGACGGGCACGATCGACCTGCACGTCGGCGACAGCATCGTGAACACCGGCACGATCGACCTTTCCGGCGCGACGGTCAATCTTGTCGATCCGGAGAACCTCGACGGCACGTACACGTTCATCAGCGGCAGCGGAACTGTAACAGGCAAGCCCGCGGCCGTGAACGTGCCAAACGGCTGGACGGTCGGCGTAGCCGGCGGCAAAGCCTGCATCCGCAAGACGGGCATCGCAGTCATCGTGTGGTGACCGGGCGGCGCCGGGAACGGCACGGACGCGCCCGCGCAAGCGAAAGGGAACGCTTGCGCGGGCGCTTCGTCTTTCAAACGGTAAAAACACGCATATATGACGCATTTTTGTTTAATGCGCAATGATATTGCATAAATATCTTGCAGACGCAAGGTTGCAAAAGTTTGGTATAATGTACGCCAGAAGAGACACAGAGTGTCTACAACAGGAGACGACAGATGAACAAGGAAGCGGAGCTGAAAGGCATAGGGGAAGTCCGGCGCGACTACGAGTTGCGCACGGGCAAGCCACTTCGCATCTACAAGGCCTATCCCGAAATCGGGCGTGGTGGCGTAGATCACGACCAGCCGTCCCACGCGGAGGTCGAGCGCATGTTCGACCGCGCGTTGAATCCGTCGTTCTTCGAGCGGATTAGAAGTTTCTCCAGGGGCCGGAGGTTCGCGCCGTATGCCGTCT
>JAFNRY010000315.1 GCA_017385345.1 Kiritimatiellia bacterium | reverse complement strand
CCACAAAGGGTTTCGGCAGCGTCCTCGTGAACGGCGAAGAGCCGAAGCAGTCGTATCCCGCCGGGTCGGTCGTCACGATCCGCGCCGTGCCGGGGCTTGGCGCGTCGTTCACGGGTTGGATCGGGGACAATATCGCCGACCCGACGGCCCTGGAGACTACGTACACCGTGAAGAACGCCGGCGCGATCTACGCAACGTTCGACGTTGACGTCTACAACGGACAGAAGACCCGCGGTTCGTACGTAATCTTGAACGACGACCAGCTCCGCAAGCTGACGGAAGCCGCGCGCGACTATAGCTACGTTGGATCGACCTTCGTCCTCGTGAAAGACATCGACTGCGGCGGACGCAGCCTCGTCTCCGGCGAGCCGGACAGGCTCTCGTCGTTCTGGGGCACGTTCGACGGCCGCGGCTACAGGATATACAACTACCGCACGGTCGTGGACTGGTATTGCGAGGGAGCGGGCGGCGCGCTCTTCGACACGCTTGCGCCAGGCGCGGTCGTCAAGAACCTTACGCTCGAAGGCGACGTCGTGATCGAGGATCCGTACTGCGCGGTCGCCGCCGTATTTGCGTCGAACGCCTACATCGACCACCTCAACAGCACATGCCCGACAATCGAAAACTGCCATTTCAGCGGCTCCATATCGAACGTCAACAGCGCGGCGGTTTTCGTCGGCACCACCTATCGCGGACCGTACGCGCCAGAACTGCCGACCATCCTGCTTACGAACTGCACGGCGAACGCGACGGTGTTCGCCGCAACGAACGCAGTCGCCGGCGGACTCGTCGCGAAAGGCCTTGGCGTTCTCGCGGTAGATTGCTCGTTCGAGGGACGCTTGGAGGGCGGCTGGACGCTCGGCGGCCTCGCCGGTTCCGACGAAGGCTCCACTTACACCCGTTGCACGTTTTCGGGCGAAATGGCGGGCGGGCCGGGAGGCTTCACCGGAAGCCTCAAGAACGGCGGCTGCGGCGGCCTCGTCGGCTTTGCCTCCAACTCCGTGTTCCGCGCCTGCTCGTCCACTGCCGGGATCGACTGGGACTACGCGACCGGAGCGGACGGGCGCACCGCCGCAGGCTGCAATTTCGTCGCGGCTGGCGGCGCGGCGGGCGTGACGATGGGTGCGTCAATTTTCGACGGCTGTTCGTTTGCAGGCGTTGTCGACAGCGTCCACGGCTACGCCGGCGGCTTCGTCGGCTGGACTGGCGGCTCGGAGCTTTTCACGAACTGCACGGCCGTAGCGTCCCTCAACCCGACTGGCTCGGTCGTCAACGTCGCCCTTGGCGGCTTTGCGGCGTCAGTCGGCTCGCGCGAGGCGAATTTCATTGACTGTACCGCGACGGCCGAGGGCGCGCTTGCCGGCTTCTGCGATGTCCAGCACAAGTGCAAGATCGGCGGCGAGATCGGCACAAACCGCTTTACGCGCTGCACAGTCGCGTCCGCCCAGTCGGGCGATGCCGGTTTTGCAGGCAGCCCGACTAACGCGGTGTTCTCATCGTGCGCGGTGCGCGGCGGCTCGGCGTTCGCAGGCTTCGTCAAGACGTCCGGCGGCGGCTGCGAATACTCGGACTGCATCGTCACCGGCGCGACAGTGCGCATCGGCTTCGTTGATACGACGAAGGGCGAGAACGCCTTCAACAGTTGCCGCGTCGCATGCCTCTACGGGTTCAGTCCAGACGACGGGACCGGCTACTGGGGCTTCGCGAAAGAGCTGAACGCGGGCGCGGTCGTAACCGCCTGCGCGGCGTACGGCGCGGTCTCGGCGAACAACTACGCCGACGAAGAGGCACAGTACGGCGCGGGGCTTTTCGCCAAGCACATCAAGGGCGCGACACTACAGGGCGGCTGCATCGGCGCGGTTATGCAGACGATGGCTGTCGAGGTCGACAAGCGAATCGCGCTACTCGTCGACGACGAAGCCTCGGTAAACGACACTTGGTCGCTCTTCGAGGACGATGTCCCTGCGGATGTCACCTCTGCGACGACTCAGTCCGGCCGCTACTGGACCCATGCAGTCGTCGTGGCCGGCGAAGGAACGATTCTCGTCGATAACAAGTCGCCGCTCGCGTCTTACGAGAAGAACTCCGTCCACCAGATCCGCGCCGTTCCGGCGGACGGTTATGAATTTTCGCACTGGGTCGGCGTAGGCTACGGCGACGCGGATTCCGCCGAGACGACCTACACGGCTCGCAACATCGGCGCAATCGCCGCCGCGTTCGCGAAGAAGGTCGGCACGCCCGAGGAACTGCTTGCGGTTTCCGGCAACCCGACTGTGCCTTACGTAATCACGGGCGACATCGACCTTTCCGGCTCGCTCCCGGAAGTCGTGAACAAACCGCTCCTCGGCGATTTTAAGAGCCGCTTCCTCGGGCGCGGGCACACAATCTCCGGCCTCCGCTTCAACGACAAGACGGGCGGAGCTATTACGAAGACGCGCGCGGCGCTCTTCGGGCGTATCAAGTCCGGTACGCAACTGCGCGACCTCACGGTGGACGTCTCCGCGTCGAACAGCTGGGCGCTCGTCTCCGGTCTCGCGCTTGCGATAGAGGAAAACACTCTCGTCTCGAACTGCACCGTGAACGTCGATTTCCGCTCGGTCAACTGCGATGTCAGCAAGACCGTCGAATACTACGGCATCGCGAGCAACGTCGTCGGCAGCGCCGTCACCGTCATGGACTGCACTGTCACGGGAACGATGAAGGCGAGCACCCGCGCGGCGGGTTTCTTCGGCGGTGTCTCGCTGAGAAGCGGCGAAATCGCCCGCTGTGCGTCGTTCTGCGACGTTTACGCGGCGGCGCCGGGCGGCATCGCCTCGGGCTTCGCGAACAACCTCGACGTCGGCGACGGCTACGGGGCACGGGTCCTCGTGCGCGAGATCGTCACATCCGGCACCGTCTATGGCTCCGACACGGGCGCGGGCATCGCCGCGTCGGTCTCGATAGCCCACAACGACACGATGGTGCGCGACATGTATTCGACGGCCGAGGTCCGCGCCTACACAGGCTACGGCGTCGCCGCAGGCATCGCGCGGACGCTTTACACGCCGGCTTCCGGCCCCTCAATTTCGAACGTCTGGTTCGGCGGCACGGCGCGAGCCGGTCTCCACAAGAACTACGGCTTTGCGGAGACCATCAACTCCGTCACGCTCGTGAACTGCGCATTCATCGACGTGCCCGGCGTGGATATGCAGTGGACGACGGGGGCGGAGTCCATCGACATCCCGTTCGCTTCGCGCCTTTCCGCCGAATCGTGGACCGGCTACGACTTGGGCGGAGTCTGGTCGATGACAGAAGCTCAGACCACGCCGTACTTCGCCTGGTCGCTCGATAACGGCGGCTTCCGCATTCTTGCCACGCGGTCGCGCGGCACGACGATTACCCGTCCCGCCATCGCCGCGCCGGGCGAGAGCGTCGCGGTCACGGCCGGCATGACGCCATCTTCCGACGCCTTCTTCGTGCGCTGGGACGGCGCAGCCGCCTACGTCGACGGCGAGGCGGTCTCCACGACGTTCCCCGCCGACAACCACCGCACGGCGAGCTGCATTTGGGGACGCAATATCTCCACGCCCGCGCAGCTCCAGGCCGTCACGGAAGACCTCTCCGGCATCTACCATGTCGTAGCGGATATCGATATGGCGGACTTCGGCTTCACGACCATCGGCGGTGTTAGATACGCCCAAATCGATTATAGCGGCAACCACGATAACTACTACAACGCATACTATCCGTTCTTCGGCATTTTCGACTGTAAGGGACATGCCATCAGCAACCTCGTCGCCAGGAAATCTTTCTCGCCGCACAATGAATCAGGCATGCCTGGCACGTTCGGCGGACTTTTCGCGCGGCTGCAGGAGGCGGACGTGAAGGACATCCGACTCGTCGGACCTCAGATCATCTCGTTCGAGTATGGCGGCGCGCTCGCGGGCGAGGTTGTCTCTTCGAAAGTGAGTGGCTGCTCGGCGCTCGGCGCGTATGTTGACGGCAATGAGTCGGGCTCCTCCAGCGGATATGCCGGCGGATTCGTCGCTCGCGCGGCGAATTCGGAGATTTCGCGCTCCTTCGCCGCCGGATACGTCAGCGGCGTCAGGGCGGGCGGCTTCATAGGTTTCGTCAACAACGCTACAGTCCGCGAATGCTTCGCGAGCGGGGCGGTCAAGGCGACGAACGCCGAAAGCGGCGGCTTCGCCGCGTACATCGGCGGCGAGGCGGCGGTCGAGGACTCGTACACCGTCTCGGAGGTCGAGGGCGGCAGCGGCTTCGCCGGGACCGTCGGCGGCAGCGACGTCCGCATCGAGCGCTGCTACAGCGCCGGAATCGCGTCGGGCGCATCCGTCGGCGGCTTCATCGGCGTCAGCACCGGCGCGCCCGCGATCACGGACTGCGTGCGCCGCCACTACGACATCGAAGAAAAGAGAGGCATTAGGGATGTCGGCAGCGCGGACCACGTGAACATCGTAGCGCTCACCGCCGACGAAATGCGCTCTGTCACGAACTTCACGGCGTTCCTCGAAAAAGAGAATACGCCATGGGCGCAGGTTGACGGCGCTACGCACCCATACTTCCCGTGGTGCCTCGACGAAGACGGCAAGATGCCGCTCGTCACCATGACGATCGCCCGCAACGCGCTCGCCGCGCCGCAAGAGAACTTCGCGTCGCTTTTCGGTCTAACCCAGGTTGCGCCAGGCGGCGAGGTGACGATTACGGCTGACTCATCCAAGCCCTCCGAGACGTTCGCAGACGGCAGAACGTTCCTCGAATGGACGGGCATGAACGACGATTTTGGCAAGCCCTACCTGCCGCAGACTTTAGTCAAGGCGGACAACTTCCGCACGGCGATGGCGCTCTACGGAACGATGATCAGAACCGAAGAGGATTTCTACAACATAACGAACAACCTGACAGGCACATACGGCCTCGCCAATGACATCACGCTTTCCGACACTTGGACTTCGCTGCACAAGTATCCTAACTATCTTGCCTTCAGCGGACGGCTCTACGGCGCCGGAAACTCCATACAAACATACGGCGAGCGTATGGTTTTCTGGACGACCCGCGATTCCTTTTTCCGGGGCATCACGTTCAAAGGCGTTCTCTGGGGAGATCCCGCCGGCGGCATCGCCAAGGAAGTTACCGGCAACGTGACGGTCCAGGACTGCACGGCGGATATCTCGATCGTCAACGAAACGACCGAAGGAGATGTCACCACGCAGAGAAATGCCTCCACCTGCGGCGGGTTCTTCGGCGAGGTGAAGAGCGGCACCGTCACATTCGAACGCTGTACCGTCACCAATCGTTCCTTCAAATGCAGCTCCCTTGCCGGCGGGTTTGTGGGTGAATTCGAAAATAACAGCCGCGGCGTATTCATTGACT
>JAFNRY010000033.1 GCA_017385345.1 Kiritimatiellia bacterium | reverse complement strand
GCATCAGGGGCAACCTGAACGTCAAATCGGAGGAGGAGCTCGCCAAGCTCTTCTGGAACGACAACCACATCATGGGCGCGAGCACGAAGGACGGCGATCCGATGATAGAGCGGCGCCAGGGTCTCAAGGAGAGATCCGAGACGATATGGGGGCTTGTGAACCCGAACGACTACGAAACGGTGGCCAAATAAAGGCGACAGGGACATGGGAAAGAAGATACTTGCACTCAACATAGGCGCCTCGTCCGTCACGCTCGCCGAATACGAGCGTACGGGAAAGGGCCTTTC
Source organism: Kiritimatiellia bacterium (assembly GCA_017385345.1). Classification (GTDB taxonomy): domain Bacteria; phylum Verrucomicrobiota; class Kiritimatiellia; order RFP12; family UBA1067; genus UBA1067. The sequence continues at coordinate 6,022 of JAFNRY010000033.1, read as the reverse complement.
GCTGGTGAACTACGGCAGCGCCGCGCTCGCGGCGCCGCTTGACGCCGGCGACATCGAGACCGTGCTTTCGCCGGCGCTCATGGAAATCGTCCGCGAAAAGGGAATCAAGCCCGGCAGGGTCGCCATGTCGGTTCCCGGACAGATGGTGTTCCCGCGCTATGCGGCGATCGCCGCGGCCGGCGGCGACGACAAGTTCGAACAACTTGTCCGCTACGAGATAGAGCAGAACATTCCCTTCCCGGTTGACGAGATGGTCTGTGACAGCGCCATTCTCGGCGAAACGCTTTCCGGCGACAAGGCGGTGGCGATCGTCGCCGCCAAAATCGACCAGATGGAGGCGCTGGCGGGCGCGGTCAAATCCGCCGGGTTCTCGCCGGAAATCGTGGATGTCGCTCCGATCGCCCTCGCGAACGTGCTCAAGGCGAACCAGGCGGCGGCGGGGGCGGAAGGCGAGTGCGCGGTGATCCTCGATATCGGCGCCAAGACCACAACCCTTGCGATCGTCGAGGGAGAGAAGCTTTACAACCGCTCGATACCGGTCGCGGGCAACACCGTGACGAAGGAGATAGCGCAGTTGCTCGGCTGCACTCTCGACGAGGCCGAAAAGGTGAAGCGCGAGAGCGCCTACATCGCGTCGGCCGGCACGGTGGAGGATGAAGACGAGACGCGCGACAGGATAGCGAAGACGTGCCGCGCGGTTATGACGCGCCTGCACGCGGAGATTTCACGCTCCATCAACTTCTACCGGAGCCAGCAGGGCGGCGGCGCGCCGGCGAAGCTTTATCTTTCCGGCGGAACCTCCCTCATCCCCGGAGTCGATGCGTTTTTCGCCGAAACGCTCCAGATCGAGACCGCCTGGCTCAATCCTTTCGAAACCATATCTGCCGGACGCAATCTCGACGCGCAGACGCTCGAGACGGACACGGCAGTGCTCGCGCCCACAGCGGGTGTCGCGTTGCACGCCGCCGGAATGGCGGCGATACCAATCGATCTGATGCCGCCGTCGTTGATCGAAGCGAAAGCCGAGGCCGCGAGGGTGCCTTTTGTGGCCGCCGGCGCCGCAGCTATGGTTGCCGCCGTCGCTTGCTGGTTCGTAATGTCCGCCGGCGAGACTGAGGCGCTCGAAGAGAGCGTTGAGACGGTCCGCGCCGAGGCCGACAGGCTTGAATCCGTGAAGAAAGGGGCGGAAAGCGCCGCGGCTGGCGCGGCGGAGGCCTACACGGCCGCTACGAATCTCGCCACCAGATTGTCTCTAAAGGGCGGGGCGGCTGCGCGTGTGCGCACCGTTCGTTCGGCGATCGAGCCGGATCTCTGGATTTCACGCTGGAGCGAAAGCGAAGAAGGCGGCGTCCGGACCGTCCGCGTGACCGTGCGCGGCTGGAAGGACAGGACAAAGCAGATGGTGGAACGCGAGATTTCATCGAGGGCTTCCGCCGCGGCGAAGACGGCGGAGGCGGCGAACGCCGCCGCCCCGACGAACGCTCCGACATCTGCAACGAAGAAGCCGGCCGCCACCAAGCCGGCCGAGACGAACGTTGTCGAGGCAGCCAAGCCCCTCGCGGCCGGCGGTGCCGTGCGCGGTCTCACGGCCGGCATGGTCGTGGTCGCTAGACTTGTGGCTTCGGACGAATTTGAGCCGGGTTCGGTGAAAATCGTGGAAGGCAGGCAGCTCGGCAAGGACGGATGCCTTGAAGAGTTCACAGTCGAGATGCAGTTCAAGGAGATCTTATGGAAATGAACAGCAACAGGATCGCTATGTGCGCGATCGGCGGGGTCGCGGCGGCTGCTACGATCGCGTTCGGAGTCATGATTTGGCTCGAAAGCGGCGAGCGCGAAGAAATAGAGTACACACTCGAATCGCAGATTTCGCGTCGCGACAGGAACGCCGACGCCTCGGCCGAAGTCACGGCCGCGGAGAACGCCAACAGGAAGACCCTTGCCGATTGGGCCGGTAAGACGTACGAGGCGGCGGCCGAACAGGGCAGGCGCGTCTTCGACGCCGCGCAGGATCCCGTGGCCTTCAAGTCGCAGATGGTCGAGCAGGCCAGAGAGTTCGGCAATCTCCCGGGAGACGCCGAAGGCACTGGCAAGATAGTCAAGGACGATTTCGGCTTCGGCTTCGACGGCTTTGTCAAGGGCGGCAAAATTCCGGCCAAGGACGAGCTGCCGCGGCTGCAGAGGCAGTGGTACGATATAATGCGCTTCCTCAAGACGGCGGCCGGCTGCGGCGCACGGGAGATAATCGCCGCCGGATCTGCACCGAAACGCGAGACGGCCGAGCCGGCGCCTGCGTCCGGAAGGCGCAGACCGGGTCGACAGGAAGCCAAGGACGATCCCTATCCCGTGACGGTTGAAAGGTACGCGTTTAAGTTCAAGGCGCGCCCGGCCGCGCTCGTGCAGATTCTCAACGCGCTATCGACCGACGGCAGGCTTTGCGAAGTCGAGACCATGTCCTTCGAGCAGGAAGGCGATCCTCTCGCGGCCGTTCTCGGCGCCACCAAGGAGAAAGACAAGAACCAGCGTTCCGGGCGTCGCCGCAGGGCGTCGCGCCGCGATAGCGCGGCGGAAGGCGGGGACGGCGAGAACGAAGAGGATTCGCCGGACAAGAAAGGCCTCGTCACCGATCCGGCGTCTTGCGCGCCGTTCACCGTCGCCATGACGCTGGCGACCTACGAGTTCGCGCCGGCGCAGAAGGCGCAGAAGGAGGTGGAGAAATGATTTCTCGCAACGGCAAAAATGCGTTTGGAGCGCACTGGGACTGGATAGTCTGCGCGGCCGGTATCGCCATGCTCGCGCTTGTCGCGGTCTGGAAGTTCGTCCTCGCAGGCGACCCGGAGGAAGGCTCCGGCGCGCGCGCGGCCAAGGCCGCCGCTCCGGCCGCGCCCGTTTCCATGAAAATCTTCGAAGCAGTCTCGGCGAACGTCGCAAAGCCGCCGAGAATCGCCGCCGTGCCGGACGCCAAGGGCAGCTTCCTCGCCTCGGAGCTCCGGGTCTTCTGCTCGCAGGGGGATCCCGACGACACGCGCAAGACATGCGGCCGCCCAATCCCCTTCCCGGTGGACAAGTGCCCCGTCTGCGGCGCAAGACAGAAGGCCGCCGACAAGCCGCCGGAGTTCGAGGTCGATTCCGACGGCGACGGCATCAAGGACGAGTGGGAGAAGAAATACGGCCTCAATCCGGCGGATGCTTCCGACGCGGAAGCGGACAAGGACGGCGACGGCTTCACCAACCTGGAGGAGTTCGTCGCAGGAACCGATCCGTCGGATTCCGCGTCGCATCCCGACTATCTTGACCAGTTCAAAGTCGATCCGGAGTTGAAACAGACGTACATCACCATAGTATTCACCGGTTCGATGAAGACGCCCCGCGGGATGCAGATGAAGTTCACTGACCCGTCCCGCACCAACACCGATCCCAAATACCGCGGCAGGTATTCCGTGCTGGCGGGCGAGGACATCGGCGACACTGGCTACGCCGCGAAGTCGTTCGAGCAGAAGTTCCGCGTGGAGAAGATGGGCGGCGGCATGGAGAAAAAAGTCGATGCGTCGGAAGCGAAGATCGTCCGCAAGAGCGACGGCCGCGAAATCGTTCTGGCGCTCGGCTGCAAGCAGACGCCTGTCGATGTCAAAGCGAAAATCCTCTACGACAGACTCGGCGGCAAGACGTACGAAGTCGCGGAAGGCGCTGTCATTTCGCTGAACGGATCGAAGTACGCGGTACGCAAGATCGAGAAGACGGCGCAGGGCGCGTCGGTCGTTCTTGAGAATGCTGCCACGGGCAGGAAGCGCGTGGTGAAAAGCGGCGAATAAAAGTTGAACAATGCAGGTTAAAAGGCTATAATACGCCAGTAGTACGCAAGGAGCATGAATCCGACTATGACATATTCGAGGAAAGTCGCCGCCATGGGAGCGGCAGCAGTCTGCTTCGCGGCGGCAGTCGTCGCCAACGCTCAAACGGCGCTGCCGGCGCTGGCGCAAACCGCAGGCGAAGACGAGATCATAAATCTGCTTGAAGAGCTTGCGCCGGAAACGCCGGTCAAGGCCGAAGAGAAGACGCAGCCCGCGCCGGCGCAGCCGGAGGAGAAGGCTCCAGCGAAAGTCGCGGAGTCTCCCGCCCCGGAAGCCAAGCCCGCGGCCGCTCCGGAATCTGCGGCCGTCGAGGCGCCGGAACCGGCTCCGGCCGCCAAGCCCGCGCCGGAACCCGCGCCAGCGGCGACGCCGGCCGCCAAGCCCGCGGCGGCGCAGTCGCTTGCCGGTCTTTCCGACGAAGATGCGCAGCTTGTTGAGTCGCTTCGCAATACCGAGCTTCTTCGCGTGAAGGCGCTTTCCAGCCAGGTCGAGCGCGAACTTGCCGCCGCCCGCGAGTGCTCCGCCGGCGGGGAATGCTACGATGCCGCGCGTCATTACGCCCTCTCTCTCAAGTTTATCAAGCAGCTCGGCGCCCCGGCCAATTTTGCCGATGCGCGCAAAGAGTGTGAAAAGGGCATTCCTGAAAATCTCTACAAATACGCCCTTCAGGAGGACTCCATCGGCCGCCGTGAGCGCGCCATTCTCGTGATGGAGAAGGCGCTTGCGTACCGCCACCCCCAGGCGAAGCAGAAGATCGACGAATGGAAGAAGAATCCCGACAAGGACGCCGGCAGGAAGGATGTTTCCGAAATCTCGCAGGTCCGCAACACGAGCGACTACAAGACATCCCGCGACAAGAACATCCAGAGGTTGAAACGCTCTTCGCAGTTCTTCGGCGTCGGCAACATCCAGGAGGCGCTCAACGAATGCGAACTCGTGCTCAAGGACGATCCGTACAACGAGGCGGCGCTCAAGATAAGGGCGATGATCCAGAAGAAGCGTCAGAACGTGATGGCGACCGAGCGCAAAGCGACGCACGACGGCATGATTGCAGACGTGGACGAGGCGTGGCGTCCGATCTACGCCGTCAACGCCCACGAAGTCGATGACGTGAAGAGCACGCGCAAAAAAGAGGTTGGGCCCGCCGATCCGAACAGGACGCTCGCGCAGTCCGTGATCAAGCGTATGAAGGAGATGCGCCTCCCGGCCATTTCGTTCAAGCCGCCGGCGACAATCATCGACGCCGTCGAATATTTCAAGCAGGCGTCCGTGGATTTCGACAATCCGGAGCTTCCGATCGACCAGCGCGGCTTCAACTTCATGCTCAAACTGCCCGAAACCCTTCAGGCCACGGCCGCGACCCAGGAGGCCGCGAGCGGCTTCTCGGAGGATGGAGACGCCGCTTCCTCCGCTCCGACGGGCGTTCCCCAGATTCCTCTGATTTCCGCAAGCGACATCTCTCTGTTCGAGGCTCTCAAGCTGGTCTGCGAATCGGTCCAGTACAAATTCACCGTTCAAGGGTCGATTGTCATAGTGATGCACAAGAACGCGGCCGTGGCCGACATGATAACTCGCAGCTATCCCGTCATCACATCGTTCGTCGACAAAGCCCGCTCGGTGTCGGAAGACGTGCGAAGCCTGAACAACAAGAGGGGCGGCGGCTTCGGCAGCCAGCAGGATGATTCGTCCTCAGGCGAAGAGGGCGAAATCGATTGGAAGAAGGTCTTCGGAGAGATGGGCGTCGCTTGGCCCGAAGGCAGCAGCGTCTATTATATGAAGGCCACCGGCAAGCTCCGCGTCCGCAACACCGAGGAGAATCTCGCCGAACTCGAACGGGCGCTCGTCGATCTCGAAGCGGAGCCGAGGCTCGTCGAGATCGAGGCACGGTTCGTGGAAGTCTGCCAGGAAGACCTTAACTCCCTTGGTTTCGAGTGGATTCTCAACAGCGACTATTCTCTCAACCTTTCCAAACATCTCGGCAAGCACGTCACGCGCGCGCTCGGTTTGAAGCGCGGCGTGTTCGGCAGCGAATCCGGCACGACGACCGCCACGTACGACGGCACTACGAGTTCCGGCACGGCGGCGGCTTCCTCCGGCTCCGTGGGCGGCGTCAATACTACTACCGGTGGCGGCGGAACGACCGCCGCCGGCGGATCGGGCGAAGGCGCTCCTTC
>JAFNRY010000032.1 GCA_017385345.1 Kiritimatiellia bacterium | reverse complement strand
GATCTCGTCGGCGCTCTTCACTTTCTTGGCCTGCTTGGCGATCGAAGCGACGACGGCCGCGGTGGCCTTGTCGATACCGCGCTTGAGAGCCATGGCGTTGGCTCCAGCCGTTATGTTCTTGAGCCCCTCGCGATAGATCGACTCGGCGAGCAGCGTCGCCGTCGTCGTGCCGTCGCCGGCGACGTCGTTCGTCTTAGAGGCGACCTCCTTGACCATCTGGGCGCCCATGTTCTCGAACGGGTCGGGGAGCTCGATCTCCTTGGCGACGGTCACGCCGTCCTTGGTGATCTGCGGAGAGCCGAACTTCTTGTCGAGAATGACGTTGCGGCCCGACGGACCGAGGGTCGAGGTGACGGTGCTCGAGAGCTTCTCGACGCCGGCGAGGATTTTCTGGCGCGCTTCCGCGTCGAACTTGATTTGCTTGGCCATTTCGATTGATTCCTTTCGTTCCTGACTGTTTTACTTCTCGAGCACGCCGAGCAGATCCTCTTCGCGGACGAGCTGCAGCTTCTTGCCGTCGAGTTTCACTTCGGTTCCGCCGTATTTTGGCAGAAGGACGGTGTCTCCGGCCTTGACGTCGAAAGCGATTTCCTTCCCATCCTTGTCTTTCTTCTTGCCCGTCGCGATGACCTTGCCCTGCATGGGCTTTTCCTGTGCGGAATCGGGGATGATGATGCCGCCGACCTGCTGTTCCTTCTCTTCGATGGGCTCGACCAGAACGCGGTCGCCCAGAGGTCTGATTTTCATTTTCTGTCTCCTTCTTTCTTTTGTGCTTGCGATTGCTGTCGATAGCGATCGATGCTTTCGACTGCTTTCGACAAATCGTCATTTCATGGTGTAGTCGGCGTCGACGACGTCGTCCCCGCCCTTTTTGCCCTGGTCTTTCGGCTGTTCGCCGCCCGGGGCGGCACCCGCTCCCGCGCCGCCGGCCTGCTGCGAAGCCTGCGCGGAAGCGTACATTTCCTGCGCCACCGGCTCCATGGCCTTCATCAGCGCCTCTTTCTTCGCCGTTATTTCGCTCGTCGACACGGGCGGCTGTTTGGCCAGAGCCTCCTTCAGCTCCTTCAGCGCGGCTTCGACGGGCGCTTTCTTGCCGGCGTCGATCTTGTCGCCGGCGTCTTTCAGGGTTTTCTCGACCTGAAACGCGAGACCGTCCGCCTTGTTGCGCTCTTCCACCTCGGCGTGGCGCTTCTCGTCCTCCGCTGCGTGCGCTTCCGCGTCTTTGCGCATCTTCTCGATTTCGTCCTTCGAGAGCCCGCCCGCCGCTGTGATGGTTATCTTCTGCTCCTTCTGAGTGCCGAGATCCTTCGCAGAGACATTCAAGATGCCGTTCGCATCGATGTCGAACGTCACTTCGATCTGCGGGACGCCGCGCGGCGCGGGCGGAATGCCGTCGAGATTGAAGTTGCCGAGGGACTTGTTGTCGCGCGCCATCTTGCGGTCGCCCTGGAATATCGCGATCGTCACGGCGGGCTGGTTGTCCGCGGCAGTCGAGAATATCTGCGACTTCTTGGCGGGAATTGTCGTGTTGCGCTCGATGAGCGGCGTCAGCACGCCGCCGAGAGTCTCGATGCCGAGCGTGAGCGGAGTCACGTCCAGAAGTAATACGTCCTTCACCTCGCCCTTCAGAATGCCGCCCTGGATGGCTGCGCCCATCGCGACCACCTCGTCCGGATTCACTCCTTTGTGCGGCTCCTTGCCGAACAGGCTCTTCGCCTTCTCCTGAATGAGCGGCATGCGCGTCTGGCCGCCGACGAGCACGACTTCGTCCACGGACGAAAGATCGGCGTCCGACATGCACTTGCGGCACGGTTCGCTCGTCCTGTTGACGAGATCCATGGTGAGGGCCTCGAGCTTGGCCTTGTTGAGGGTCGTGGCCAAATGTTTCGGTCCGGTGGCGTCCGCCGTGATGAACGGAAGGTTGATGTCGTATGTAGTGGCCGAAGACAGGGCGCACTTCGCCTTTTCGGCCTCTTCCTTGAGACGCTGCAGCGCCATCATGTCGCTACCCAGGTCTATGCCCTACTGGGCCTTGAAATCCTCGATCATCCACTTCATGATGGCCTGGTCGAGGTCGTCGCCGCCGAGATGCGTGTCGCCGTTCGTGGCCTTCACCTCGAAAACGCCGTCGCCGATATCGAGAATCGAAATATCAAACGTGCCGCCGCCGAAGTCGTAAACCGCGATCTTTTCGTTTTTCTTCTTGTCGAGGCCGTAGGCCAGCGATGCGGCCGTAGGCTCGTTCACTATGCGTTTCACGTCGAGGCCGGCGATCTTGCCGGCGTCTTTCGTCGCCTGGCGCTGCTGGTCGTTGAAGTAGGCGGGAACCGTTATCACGGCTTCGGTTATCTTCTCGCCGAGAAACGCCTCCGCGTCCTCCTTCAACTTGCGCAGGATCATCGCGCTGATTTCCTGCGCCGTGTACACCTTGCCGTCCACCTTCACGGCCGCGTCGCCGTTCGCCGCGCGCACAACTTCGTACGGCACCATCTTGATTTCGTCGGTCATCTCGTCGAAACGGCGTCCAATGAACCTCTTTATCGAGTATATCGTGCTCTTGGGGTTCGTCACCGCCTGGCGCTTCGCCGCCTGTCCGACAAGTATCTCGCCGCTCTTTGTGAACGCCACTATCGAAGGCGTCGTCCTCGCGCCTTCCTTGTTGGGAATCACCGTCGCTTCGCCGCCTTCCATGACGGCCATGCAGCTGTTCGTCGTTCCCAGATCTATTCCAAGTACCTTTGCCATTTTCTCTTTCCTCTCCGCCGCCTTTTACGGCGGCAAGTTTCTTGTAGCACAATCCGTGCCACCGGCTCTACGGGGCGAGCAATCGCGCACAAAACAAAAAGGCGGGACATTTTGTCCCGCCCGTGTCTCACCGTGTGTCCCGGTTGCGTCCCGGATTATTTGGGCGTCTGCGCACCTTTGCCGGCCATCGCCCCGAAAAGTTTGAGCGCTTCTTCCAGCGAATAGCGGTTGCAAAACATGTCGCACTTCGTCGTTATCGTGCCTTGGAGAGGGAGCCCGAGCATTGATCGGAGACCGTTGCACTTGCCCTCGTCGAGCTTCGTCGATTCGGAATATTTCATCGACAGGAAGGCGTTGAGGAACTTTGCATCGAGCCTCCCCTTGAACACCGACGGATCCTTCAGATCCTCGTTGTCTTCGATTTCCTCGATGCCGTCGGTCCCCTCGAGGTCCTCGAACTCGTCAACCCTGACTTTGACCACGCTCGGAGAGGCGGTCATCTGGACATCGCTCTCGCGATTGAGGAAGAATACGTTGCCATTGAGTTTTATCTTCTTCGTGGACGGGACGCCCTTGGTATTGTCGAAACCGGTGAGGACGTTGAGTCCTATGATATTGTTCTCGATTTCCGCCTCCACCCCGGTATTCACACGCACTCCGAACCCCATGTCGGCAAGATCGTTGAGACGGCTCCAGGTGTAGAGAACCGTATTGTTCTCGAACTCCCACTTGACTTCCGGCTTCCATCCGGCGCGAGGTCTCGACGGACCGTCCATCGGCACGGCGGAGGAGCAGGCGACGGACGCGCCAATCATGCGGTTGTTGCAGAAGACGCAGTTTTCGATCTTCACGGCTCCCTTGAACCAGTTGATGTTGACGGCGATGTTGCCGCAGTTGACGAAGGCACAGTTCGATATTTCGAGTTCGCCCTCGACGCGAGACGCGGTCGCGGAGTAGATCATGTAACGGTTGGGGCTGACCTGCTTGTCGGCGATGTTCTTGGCCGGCCCTTCGAGCCACATTCCCGTATCGAAACCTTCCGGTTTGCCCTTGACGGTATGGTACGAGTTCGCGAAGCCTTCGTCGAACACGAGTCCGTCTATCTTCATTTTCACGCCCTTGGGCGCGTTCGGCGTCTTGTCGAACTCGAGGTGGAGAACTCCGAGGCAGTTGCCGCGCGTGTAGCTGTCGTTCCGGGCCTGGAGGAGAGTGCGGAACTTTAGCGGATCGCGCGAAGCGAAATCGGGCGAATATCCGCCGATTATCGAAACGGGCTTCTCCATCAGGAACGTGCCTTTGCTCGTGGCCTTGCCGGGATACGGTTTGCCGGAGCCGGCCACGTGGATCGTATCGCCGGTACCGGCCGTTTCGATCGCCTTCCAAAGGTTTTTCAGAGGCGCCTCCTTGGTGCCGGGGTTCTTGTTCTTGCCGCCGTCGAGCGAAACGTAGATGTCGGCCGCTCCCGCGGTGGCGCCGACGAGAACCGCCGCGATTGCCGCAATGGTGAACTTCTTCATTGCATTCTCCTTTCGATTTTCCGGCGTCACGCCGGCTTGTACGAATCCTTCAAAGTGACCGTCCGGTTGAAAACCGGCGACGCCGCGGAATGGTCCTTCGCGTCGGCGGCGAAATACCCGGTGCGTTCGAACTGGAATCCGTCGCCGGGTTCCGCCGCTGCAAGAGCCCGCTCGACATAGCCCTCGCGCTCTTCGAGAGAGCCCGCGTCGATGTATCGCGTAAAATTGTCGGCCCCGTCCTTCAGCGGATCCGGCACGGTGAACAGGCGCTTGTAGAGACGGAACTTGGCCTTTGCCCCCGTCGCGCAGTCCACCCAGTGTATGGTGCCCTTCACCTTGCGGCCGTCTGCGGGGTTTCCGCCCCACGACTCCGGATCCCAGTCGCCGTGTATCTCGACGACGCGGCCCGCGCCGTCCTTGACGCAGCCGGTGCATTTGAAGATGCATGCGCCGCGCAGGCGCACTTCGCGCCCGGGCGCCATGCGGAAAAACTTCTTCTCCGGTTCCTCCATGAAATCGGAGCGGTCGATCCATATCTCGCCGCCGAACGGAACCTTCCGCGTGCCGGCCGATTCATCGAGCGGATTCTCCTGGAGTTCGGCTTCGCGCGCCCCGCCTTCCCAGTTGTCCACCACCACCTTCACCGGATCGACGACCGCCATCCTGCGCGGCGCCGTCCTGTTCAAGTCCTCGCGGACGCACCACTCCAGCAGCGCGTCGTCGCTCTCGCTCTCCACTTTCGTGTAGCCGACCTTCTCGCAGAAGGCGCGTATCGCGGCCGCCGTGTATCCGCGCCGCCTCATGCCGCATATCGTAGGCATGCGAGGATCATCCCATCCGGACACGCGCTTCTCTTCGACGAGCTGCATCAGAAGGCGTTTCGACATGACGGTGTACGTCATGTTGAGCCGCGCGAATTCGCGCTGGCGCGTCCTTATCTTCACCCCGTTGCGCACCGGAAGAAGCCCCATTTCGTCGAGCCGGTCCACCACCCAGTCGTACAAGGGCCTGTGGACTTCGAATTCGAGCGTGCACATGGAGTGCGTCACGCCTTCGAGCGCGTCTTCTATCGGATGGGCGAAATCGTACATCGGATAGATGCACCATTTGTCGCCGAGGTGGTAGTGCGCGGCGTGGCGGACGCGGTACAGCACCGGATCGCGGAAATGGATGTTGGGCGAGGCCATGTCGATCTTCGCGCGCAGGCACCATTCGCCGTCGGCGTATTTGCCGTCGCGCATGTCGTGGAAGATCTGAAGGTTGCGCTCGGGCGAAGTATCGCGCGATGGCGAAGGCCGCCCAGGTCTCTCCGGCACGCCACGGTACTC
>JAFNRY010000314.1 GCA_017385345.1 Kiritimatiellia bacterium | reverse complement strand
GTCGGCGCGGAGACACACGCTGGCCCAGGGGTCGTTTGCTGCGCCGGCTTTCTTCGCAAGCGTCCGGAACACCTCCCGCAGGACGCATACGTGGTTGTTGTAGGTCGTCGCGGAGTGGTTGCATTTGAATTGCATGAGATATTCCGCAACAGCCTCTTCCGTCACCTCGGCAAGGTGTCCGATCTCGATGTGGTATTTCTCCATCCAACGTGCGAACGCCATCCACACCATGCGTTTCGAGCCGAGCGTCGATTTGGCGATGTCGCGGCGGTTCGGCGACATTTCGTAGTGGCGCCACGCCTCGGAGAGAGGCAGTTTCTGTGCCCCCAGCCCCAGCGGGGCGAGCATTCTGTCGAGAAACGCCTCCGCCTTCCCTCGATCCGTCGTTCGCGCAGAGCGGCTTATGCGATGCCCGTTTATCCCGATGCGGACGGTCCATCGTCCGCTCTTCTCCTGTTGGAGGTTGCCAGTTCCTTTTTCGCGTGCCATGTGTTGTTTGTTCCTTTCTTGGTTCGGGAAGGAGTATAACCGACAAATGGGCGACGGGTCCGCCGGTCCGCCGCCGTATTTGACCGGTCCGGCGGGTTTTGCTACAATATGCGCGAATCTACCGGAGGCCGCAAGGCTCGTCCGGTTGGTTTGTGTTGATTTTTGACAGAGAGGAAAGGAGAGGAGAGATGTCGATGAACGGTCAGTTGCTGGCTGTGGTGCAGAACATCGAGGCGGAGCGCGGCGTGAGCCGCGAGATAGTGATAACCGCCATAGAGCAGGCGCTGGCGCAGGCGGCGCACAAGCATCGCGATTTCACCGCGGACGTGCGCGTTTCCATCGACCGCAAAGATCTTTCCGTCCACCTCTACGACACGTTCGTATGCTCCGACGAGGAGACCGGTCCCGGTTTTCTGCCGCTTGCCCGCGCGCGGCGGCTGCCGGGCGGCGCCGGTCTTTCCGAAGGCGACACGCTCGAGGTCGAAATGCCGGCTTCGAGGCTCGGCCGCATAGCCGCGCAGATGTCGCGCCAGATGATCATGCAGAAAATCCGCGACGCCGAACGCACCAACACCTTTTCCGAGTATCGCGACCGTGTCGGCGACATCATATCCGGCACCGTCTCCGCGATTTTGCGCCGTGACGTGTACGTCACCGTCGGCAAGACGGAGATGCTGCTTCCGGCGAAGGAGCGCATTCCCACCGAAGATTTCCAGATCGGCGACCAGATCCGCGCGCTGATTCTGCGCGTCGATCCCGAGGCCCGCGGGCCGAGCATCGTCCTAAGCCGTTCCAGCGGCAAGTTCCTCGAAGCGCTTTTCCGCCTCGAGGTGAGCGAAATCTCCGACGGCGTCGTCGAAATCATGGGCGTCGCCCGCGATCCCGGCTACCGGGCGAAGATCGCGGTGCGCACGGCGAACGAAAACGTCGATCCCGTGGGCGCCTGCGTGGGCCAGCGCGGCAGCCGCGTGAGGGCGGTCGTAACCGAACTTTCCGGCGAGAAGATCGACATCGTCCGCTGGAGCGAAGACATCAAGCAGTACGTGGCCGGCGCGCTCGCCCCGGCGCGGCTCGAGACCATCGAAGTCGATCCCGCCGTGTCGAACACGGTCCGGATCACGGTCGCGCCCGACCAGTATTCGCTCGCTCTCGGCAAGCGCGGCCAGAACGTCCGTCTCGCCACGCGCCTTACCGGCTGGCACGTCGATGTGAAGAAGTCGATGGCGACGGCGAGCTTCGAGGACCGCAAGGCGGCGGCGATCAAGGAGCTGGCCGAGACCTTCTCGATATCGACGGCGACGGCTACACAGATCGCGGACGCCGGCTTCCTTACCATAGACGGGATAATAGAAGAGGACGAAGCGAGTTTCGCGGCCGCCACGGGGCTGGACGAAATCTCCGCCAAGGGCATTTACGCGGCGGCGCAGGCCGTGGCGGAACTGACAGCCGGCGACGGCGGTGCCGGCAATTGACGCCAGCGAGGTGGTTTAGATGAGAATATACGAATTAGCCAGGGAAGCGGGCGTTGCAAGCGTCGTAGCGCTGAAAGCGGCCGCGGAGTGCGGGGCCGAGGCCACGACGGCTATAAGCAGCATCGATGAAAGCGAAGCGGCGGCGTTGAGAAAGGCGCTCGCCAGGCTGTCGGGCAAGGACGGCGCCGCGGCTGGCGACGCCGCGCGCGAAGCGAAGCGCGCGAAAGCCGCGAAAAACGCGAAAGCCGCGATAGATGCCGATCGCGAAAAGCTGGCCGGGCATCTCGAAATCGCCGAGAAGGCGTCCAAGGGAGAGAAATTCGCGAATCCCCGGACGGCGGCCGTCAAGCCGCGGACCGCAGCGAAGGCGTCCGTCGTGCCGGCGGCTCCGGCTCCGGCTCCGGCGAAGAAGCCTTCATCGCCGTCGGCGGCGCTCTCCGCCGCAAAGCAGCCGCCGGCCGCGGCGGTTGCGCCCGAGGCGGCCAAAGCCCCCGCGGCTCCGGCGCCCCTGCCGCGCATTTCCATCAATCCGGGCCGGAAACCGGCCGCGCAGCCGCGCGCCGGGGGAATGGCGCCGGGCGCGATCAAGGTAGGGCTTTCAGCCGCCGGATTCAAGCCGCTCAAGCCTTCCGTCCCCGCGCCGGCGGTGAAGATCACCGTCGCCGCGCAGCCCAAGGTGCGCCCGCCCAAGCAGGTCGATTACGACGAAGGGGACCGCGGCAACAAGAAGGATCGCAAGAACTGCGAGGGGCAGAAGGCGTTCGATAAGCAGCGCACGATGCGCCTCCAGCCGCCGGTTCCGGCAACGACCGGCCAGATAAGCGTGAACGAGGAGTCTAAGGAGGTGTCCATCAGGGGCGCGGTCGTGGTCAAAGACTTCGCCGCCAAGCTCGGGCTGAAGCCGAACAGGCTCATCGCCGACCTTATGGCTCTCAAGATACTCGCTTCCATTAACCAGCGCATCGAGCCGGACGTCGCCACGAAAGTCGCGGCGAAGTACGGATTCAAGGTGATGATAGAGCATGCGCGCGACAGGAGCGCGGCGAAGCCGGTGATGAAGGCGATCGACGCGGACGATTTGATACCCGAGGATCCGCCCGAGAGCCTGCGGCCGCGCGCTCCGGTCGTCACGTTCCTCGGCCATGTCGACCACGGCAAGACGACGCTCATGGATTGGATCCGCAAGGAGAAGGTCGCGGCCGGCGAAGCCGGCGGCATAACGCAGCAGATCAGCGCCTACCAGGTCGAGATCGCCGGCAAGAAGATCACCTTCCTCGACACGCCCGGTCACGCGGCGTTCGGCGCCATGCGCGCGAGAGGCGCCCAGATCACCGACATCGCGGTTCTGATAATCGCGGCGGACGACGGCATCATGCCGCAGACCGAAGAGTGCATTTCCGTGGCCCGCAAGGCCGGCGTGCAGATAATGGTCGCCGTCACCAAGGTGGACAAGCCGACGGCGAACGTCGATCGCGTGATGCAGCAGCTGCAGAAGAGGGGGCTTACGCCGGAAGCGTGGGGCGGCGACATAATATGCTGCCCGGTGTCCGGCGTGACGGGGCAGGGCGTGGACGAGCTTCTCGAAAACATACTGGTCCAGGCGGAGATGCTCGAGCTTACGGCGAATCCGGCGCGCCGCGCCAACGGCTACGTGATAGAAGCGGAGCTCCAGCAGGGGCTCGGGCCTTGCGCGACGCTGCTCGTGGCCGGAGGAACCCTCAAGGTGGGCGATGCGATACTGATCGGCGAGCACTTCGGCAAGGTCAGGGCGCTTATCGACGACCGCGGACGCAGGATCAAGGAGGCGCCGCCTTCGACGCCGGTCAAGGCCACCGGCCTTTCCGGAGTGCCGGAGGCGGGCGCGGAGTTCCGCGTCATGCTCGACGAAAAGCGCGCCAGGACGCTCGCCGCCGAAGCCGCCCAGGAGAGGAAGGAGCAGGAGCTTTCGATGTCGAAAGCGGCGACTCTCGACTCCATCATGAGCCGCATGGCGGCCGAAGGCAGGCGCGAGCTGAACGTCATCGTGAAGAGCGACACCCAGGGTTCGCTCGAAGCCATAGTCGAGGCCCTCGGCCAGATCAAGAGCGAAAAGGTCGGCTTGCACATCATTGGCACCGGCACCGGCAACGTGTCGCTCACGGACGTCAAGTCCGCGGCGGCCGGCAAGGCGGCGATCGTAGGTTTCGACATCGGCTGCGATTCCGGCGTTCAGGGCCAGGCGAGGCACGACGGCGTGAAGATCAATTCGTTCCGCATCATATACGAACTGATCGATCACGTGAAGAACTCCATGCTCGACCTGCTCCCGCCCGAATACAAAGAGGTCGTGCTCGGCCATGCGGCCGTCAAGGCGATCTACGACATCGGCAAGCTCGGCAGGATCGCCGGCTCGCAGATGCTCGACGGCAAGCTCGTCGCGAAGGAGCGCTTCCGCATACTGCGCGGCAAGGAGTGCGTCTGGGACGGCAAGGTCCAGACGCTGCGCCACTTCAAGGACGAGGTCAAGGAAGTGACCGGCCAGCAGGAGTGCGGCGTGTGCTTCGCCGGGTACGAAGGCTTCGAGACGGGCGACACGATAGAGTGCTACCAGATGGAGGAGCTGCCGAGGTCGCTGTAAGGCGGCGCGCGGCGGGGCTGGCATGGCCGGGAAGGGGAAGGTCGTCGATCCGAGGCCCGGTTGGGACGACTATTTCATGGGAATAGCGAACGTCATCGCCGGGCGGAGCAACTGCCTGCGCCGCAAGGTGGCGGCCGTGATCGTCAAAGACCGCCACATACTTTCGACCGGCTACAACGGGACTCCGCACGGGGTTCGCAATTGCTTCGAGGGGGGATGCCCCCGCTGTTCCGGCAAGGCGGCGAGCGGCGCCGATCTCGAGGAGTGCCTTTGCGTGCACGCCGAGCAGAACGCGATCTGCCAGGCGGCGTTTTTCGGCCACGCAATAAAGGACGCGACGATATACGTTACGATTTCGCCGTGCCTCACGTGCGCGAAACTGATAATCAACTCGGGGGTGAAAGAGGTGGTTTACGGCGGGGACTACGCCTTCCTGCCGCGCGTGAAGGAGATTTTCAAGTCGGCCGGGGTGGCCCACAGGAAATACAAGCCGGGCAAGCCGGCGCAAACGAAAGGTAGAAAATGAGAAAGAAGATAATAGCCGGCAACTGGAAGATGAACGTCAAGCCGTCCGAAGCCGCGGCGCTCGTGAAGGCGGTCGCCGAGGCGACGGCGCAGTACGGAAACGTCGAGACGGTGTGCTGCACGCCGGCGATCGACCTGCCCGCCGCCATCGCGGCCGCGGCCGGGACGCACGTCGGAATCGGCGCGGAGAACTGCCACTGGAAGGAGTCCGGCGCGTACACCGGCGAAATCTCCCCCGCGATGCTCGTGGACGCCGGCGCGAAGTATGTCATAATCGGCCACAGCGAGCGCCGCCAGTATTTCGGCGAGACGGACGAGACCGTGAACCAGCGCGCGCGCGCGGCGATCGCGGCAGGCCTGGTCGCCATCGTCTGCGTCGGCGAAACGCTCGAGGAGCGCGAGGGCGGAAAGCTCGTCGAAGTAATCGAGCGCCAGATGAACGTCGGCCTCAAGGACGTGACGGCGGCGGATTGCGCGAAGCTCGTGGTCGCGTACGAGCCGGTCTGGGCGATCGGCACCGGCAAGACCGCCACGCCCGACCAGGCGCAGGAAGTGCACGCTCTCATCCGCGCAACTCTCGCCAAGCTCGTAGGGGCCGAGGCTGCCGAATCCGTGAGAATCCAGTACGGCGGCTCCATGAAGCCGGGCAACGCGGCGGAGCTTCTCGCCAAGAAGGATATCGACGGCGGGCTTATCGGCGGCGCCGCCCTCAAGGCGGCGGATTTCGCGGCCATCGTCGCCGCGGCGAACTGAGCCATGCGTATTCCGACGGCAGTATGCGTTGCGGCGGCCGCCGCCGGCATCCTTTCCGGATGCTTCGACGAGCCCGTCAAGGCCGACGGCCGCGTGCCGCCGGAATCGCGCATCTACATGAAGGACGGCAAGGCGGAGGTCTTCTCCGCCGGGCTGCTCCTCCGGCGCGGGGTCGATGCGAACGGCGAGCGGCTCGTCGGCCGCTTCCGGAACATCGATCCCGCGAAGGTCGAGTATTTGAACCTCGACCGCAATTCGCTCACCAACATCGACGAGATCGCCGCTTTCAAATCCCTGCGCTGGCTGAGGCTCAACGACAACAAGCTCGAGAGCGTGCCCGACCTTTCGCATCTGGCGCGTCTCGAGAAGATATATCTCGCCGGAAACAGGCTGCGCGAAGTCCCGCCGTTCCTCGAGGCGCTGCCGGAACTGGAGATGATCGACATGTCTGGCAATCCAGTGGCCGAAATACCGGAGTGGCTCGCCAGGAAGAGCGGCCTGAGGCATCTTGACCTGTCCCGCACGGCGCTACGGTCGCTGCCCGCCGATCTCGGCGCCTGGAAAAGCCTCCGTTCGCTCAAGCTGGGCGATCTCCGGCTCGACGAGAGCGAAATGCGCCGCATACGCTCGGCGCTGCCCGGCGTCCGGATAGTGTTCTGATGGGCCGCCCCGCTTTCACGGGAAAGGGGCGCGAACTCGAGGAGCTCGCCACGGAAAAGCCGGCGAAGCTCCTCTTCAAGTATTCGTGGCCGGCGCTCGTATCCATGTCCCTCAACGCGCTCTACGCCGTGGTGGACAGGATTTTCATCGGAAAGGGCTGCGGGACGGACGCGATGGCCGGCCTCACGCTCGCCATGCCCGTGATGATGCTTTTCGGGGCGTTCGGCGTGTTCGTCGGCGCCGGCCACTCGGCGGTTCTTTCCATAAAACTCGGAGAAGGGGACAGACCGGCGTGCGAAAAGCTTCTCG
Organism: Kiritimatiellia bacterium; assembly: GCA_017385345.1. Classification (GTDB taxonomy): domain Bacteria; phylum Verrucomicrobiota; class Kiritimatiellia; order RFP12; family UBA1067; genus UBA1067. The sequence goes on along the minus strand of JAFNRY010000314.1, from coordinate 2,535 downwards.
GCGAACTCGTCGCCGTGAAGCTTCTTTTTTTCTTTATTCTTCCGCCGCTCGTTTTCTTCAATCTCGACACGGTTCTCGATTGGTGCGGAGCCGCCGGCGTGACGGCCGGCGCGAGGGAGGCCGCAAAGACGTATCTCGGAACCGTGGTCTTTTCCCATTTGTTTTCCCACATGGCGTTCGGCCTTTCCGCCATGCAGCGCGCGGAAGGCGGCGCGATACGGTCCATGTATTGCATGGTTGCCGGATTCGGACTGAACCTGCTGCTGGATCCCGTTTTCATATTCGGTCTGGACATGGGCATTTCCGGCGCGGCGTGGGCGACGAACATCGCGATGCTGGCCAGCTGCCTCTGGGCGCTCGGCTGCTACTGGCGCGGCACGACCGTAGTGCGCCTGAGGCTGCGCCGCATACGCCTTTACGGGAATCTCCTCCTGCGGACGAGCGGCATAGGCCTCGCCCCGTTCCTCCAGCAGGCCATGAGCTCGCTCATCGCCGTCTCGCTGCAGGTCGCGTTCGTCAAGTGGATTCCCGACGAGACCGCGGGCACGGAGCAGATCGCGTCGCTGGGCGTGTTTCACAGCGCCCTGATACTGATCATCATGCCGATACTCGGAACGCAGCAGGGGCTTCAGCCGATAATCGGCTTCAACTGGGGGGCGAGAAACTTCCGCCGCGTGCTGGGAACGCTGAAAACCGGCGTGTGGGCGACGGCGGCGCTGTGCCTGGCGGCTTTCGCCGTCCAGGTCGTGCCTCCGTTTCCGCGCCTCGTGGCGTCCATGTTCGTCGATACCTCCAACGCCCGCCTCGTGGATCTCGCCGCGCACGATCTGCAGCTTTCCAACTGCATGATATGGTGCATTTTCGTCAACGTGGTGGCGACGACCTATTTCCAGTCCATCGGCCGCCCGAAGATTGCCATATTCCTCTCCATGCTGCGCCAGGGCGTCTGTCTGCTGCCTATCGTGTGGATACTGCCGTTTTTCATGGAGGACAAGGCTCTCGCGATATGGCTTTCCATGCCGGTGTCGGACGTTCTGTGTAACGTGGCGACGATACCGCCAATTCTCGCGCACGCGCGCTTTCTCTCGCGGATCCGGGAGAGGGGGGCGAGGCCCGGGAGCCGTGCGGAGATTGGCGCGGCAAGTTGACCGTTGCGGCGGGAAAATGGTAGAATAAACGAAACGTGAAGGCGCCGGGAGGCGCCGGAAAACAAGGCAAAGGAAAACAGAAGATGATCATTCAGGACATCAAGGCGCGCGAGATAATCGATTCCCGCGGCAACCCTACGGTAGAAGTCGACGTCTATCTCGAAGACGGCACGCTCGGGCGCGCCGCCGTTCCGTCCGGCGCGTCCACCGGCGTGAACGAAGCGCTTGAACTGCGCGACGGCGATCCGAAGCGCTATCTCGGCAAGGGCGTATCCAAGGCGGTCGCCAACGTCAACAAGATCATCGCCCCGAAGCTCGTCGGCCTCTGCGCCTGCGATCAGCGCGGCATCGACGCCCTGATGCTGAAGCTCGACGGTACTCCCACGAAGTCGAAACTCGGCGCGAACGCGATTCTCGGCGTTTCGCTGGCGGTCGCCAAGGCCGCGGCCAACTCGCTCGGCATGCCCCTCTACCGCTACATCGGCGGCACGAACACCTACACCCTCCCCGTTCCGATGATGAACATCATCAACGGCGGCGCCCACTCTGACGCGCCGATCGCGTTCCAGGAGTTCATGATCCGCCCGGTCGGCGCCAAGAGCTTCAAGGAAGGCCTGCGCTGCGGCGCCGAGGTGTTCCACAACCTCAAGAAGGTCCTCAAGGCCCGCGGCCTCTCCACCGCCGTCGGCGACGAAGGCGGCTTCGCGCCCGCCCTCGACTCGATCGAGGACGCGCTCGACTGCATCATCGCGGCCATCAAGAAGGCCGGCTACAAGCCGGGCAAGGACGTGACGATCGCCATGGACTGCGCCTCCAGCGAGTTCTACAAGGACGGCATCTACGACTACACCTGGAAGGAAGGCAAGAAGGGTAAGAAGCTCAAATCCGCCGAACAGGTCAAGTACCTCGAGACGCTCGTCAAGAAGTATCCGATCGATTCGATCGAAGACGGCATGGCCGAAGGCGACTGGGACGGCTGGGTCGCCCTCACCAAGGCGATCGGCTCGAAGTGCCAGCTCGTCGGCGACGATCTCTTTGTCACCAACGTGAAGTACCTCGAGAAGGGCATCAAGCTCGGCGCCGCGAACTCGATCCTCATCAAGGTCAACCAGATCGGATCGCTTTCCGAAACGCTCGACGCCATCGAAATGGCGCACCGCGCCGGCTACACGTCGGTCACCTCGCACCGTTCGGGCGAAACCGAGGACGCGACGATCGCGGATATCGCCGTCGCGACGAACAGCGGCCAGATCAAGACCGGCTCCATGAGCCGCACGGACCGCATAGCGAAGTACAACCAGCTTCTGCGCATCGAGGAAGAGCTCGGCGACAGGGCGGTTTACGGGTACAAGAAGGTCAAGTGACCGTCCCGGGCGCGGCGCAGGGT
>JAFNRY010000313.1 GCA_017385345.1 Kiritimatiellia bacterium | reverse complement strand
TCCCCTCGTACACGAACAGCGTCGTCGTGAAAATCACGAAGGCGACGAACGAGTGGAAGGTAGAGCCGCACGTGGATGACAGGACGGTGGGCGACCCCAACGGCGTCAATTTCGGTGAGGCGCGCTTCGGGGATGTTGCGGCGAAGTTTTGGAGCGGCGACGGAAAGATCAAATATTCCGATATCGCGAATGTTTCGACCGGTTTGTGTATGGCGATATTTACCGTTGTCGAAACTGCAAACTGGACCGGCCTTTCACATACAAACATATTCGAGGCGACACTTGGCGACAAACGCAACATCACTGTTGCCGCGACGCCGTATTCGGGAGAATACGACGGCGCGGGACATACAATCGCCATTTCGGACGTAAAGGCGGCGGATGGGTTGCCTCTGGCCGAAACGAACATAGCGTATTCGCTTTCCCAAGACGGGCCGTTCGATTTCGAGGCCGCTCCGCTATTTACCAATGTATGCGAAACGTCCGTTTGGTACCGTATTTCCGCCGAGGGTTGCATTCCGTTCACCGGTAGTGCCGAGGTGAAAATCACGCAGGCGGAGAACAGCTGGACAGTCGAACCTTCTTTCTCCGGCAATTGGCTGCAAGACGGCACCAACTGCCTGAAGGGTGTCGCGAAGTTCGGCATGGCGACGATCGAATATTTCAACAGCGTGGATATGCCCGTTTCTCCGGACGCTATAACCGGTGCCGGTTCGTACACGGCGCGCTTCACCGTCGCGGAGACGGAAAACTGGACCGGCCTGACAAAAGATGTTTCTTTTAATGTGCACGGCATGAGCGCCAAGGTCGCCGGGTATGAGGGGCCCTACGACGGCTCGGGACATGGTGTCGCTGTAAGCGTATCCAATCCGGAATCCGGTTGGATCATCGGCTACGCGCTCTCTCCCGATGCGGAATACAAGGCGGAGTGTCCGCTATTTACCAATGTATGCGAGACGTCCGTCTGGTATCGCGTTTCCGCCGAAGGCTACGAACCGTTGACCGGCAGCGCCTCCGTGAAAATCGCCTGCGCCACGAATACATGGAAGGTCGCGCCATCGATGGCCAGTTGGCGCGACACGGAAGATGCGTCCGAACCGGAATCCGCGTCTGCGTTCGGTGAAGTGATCGTAGCATACAAGACCGCAAACGGCAGGGTGCTTCCTTCCAGACCGAGCGTCCGCGGTGATTATGTCGCGGTGTTCACCGTGGAGGGTTCGGAAAACTGGACGTCCGTTTCGACCGAAGTCCCGTTCACGATATATGAAAGCGAGCCTGTAGTCTGCGTTATGGCGACGTCGTGCATGGGCGAGTACGATGGTTCGAGCCACAGCATCGAGGTGTCGGTCGATCCCGGCGCTACTAACCGCTGTTCGGCAAGGTATTCGCTTGCCAAAGACGGGCCGTTTGCAGATGCCGCGCCCGTATATGTGCAAGCCATGACGAACGGACCTGTCAAGGTGTGGTACGAAGTGCTTGCCGACGGTTATGCCGGGGTGACCAATTTCGCGACAGTGGAGATTTTCAAAGCAACCAATGCATGGCTGGTCGTGCCTAACATGGCCGGACGCACGGCTGGAGTCGAGTACGAGCCGCCGGCTGCGGTTTCTCAATTCGGAAATGTGTCGGTGGTTTACGATGCGGCTGCGACGAACGCGCCGCGAAACGCCGGGATCCATACCGCGCGGTTCACCGTTCCCGAAACGCGCAATTGGTGCGGACTTGTCACGAATATTTCATACAGGATCGCGGGCGACGGTTCGTCTGGCGAAGAGGATGATGGCGGCGACTCCGGCGGCGACGACGACGGCGGCGGCGAAGGAGAAGGCGAAGGCGGCGGTTCCGGCGGCGGCGACGGAGAAGAATCCGATGCATACGCCATCGCTTTCACAAACGATGCGACATACGCCAAGGCGCAGACTATCGCCGGCGCGCTTTACAACGCCGACGGCAGTCTCGCCGGCGTGGTGCAGCTCAAATTTGGAAAGAAGAACGCCAGAAAAAGCACTGTCAGGGTTTCCGGATCGGCAACGCTGCTCGACGGCAGGAAGGCGAGCGCCAGAGGCGTGACGCTCAAGTTTGGCGAAGACGGCGCCGTTTCCGGAACGCTTACGTTCAAGGAGCCCGTCGGCGAAATGGCTCTTGTCGCCGGCGCGGACGGCGTCGGCCTGCTCGCCGGAGCGTCGTATTTTATGAAGGCCGCGAAGGTCGGCGGTCCCCTCGCCGGCGGCGCCGCTTCGGGCGTCTTCCGCCTTTCGGACGACTTCGATCTCGCCGCCGCAGGAACGCTCCAGACCGCTTTGCTGCCGTTCGAAGAGCCGTTCAGCGTCGTCCGCCGCAAGTGGAAGTTTCCCGGCAACGCCTCCGTGAAACTCCAGACCGACAAGGCCACGGGATTGAAGAGCCTGACCGTTTCCTACGGGCGCAACGGCGACAAGACGAACAAGTCGTCCATCAAATTGAGCTACACGGAGAAGACCGGCCGTTTCACCGGTTCGTTCAAGGCGTATTCGGTTTCCGAGAATGCGAGGGGCTCGAAGAAGCTCGTCAAGTACACGGTCAAAATCGTCGGATTCGTGCTGGACGGATCAGGCGTCGGCGCGGCGACGGTGAAGAAGCCGGCCGGCGGGCCGTGGGCGGTCTCGGTCGAATGAAGCTGCGGCGATGGACGGAACGATAGAAATCAAGTGCGCGAGGGTGCACAATCTGCGCGGGATCGATGTCTCGATTCCGCGCAATTCCCTGACGGTGGTCACGGGACTTTCCGGAAGCGGAAAGTCCTCTCTCGCATTCGACACCCTCTACGCGGAAGGCCAGCGCCGATACGTCGAATCGCTTTCCGCGTACGCCCGCCAGTTCCTCGACAGGCTTCAGAAGCCAGACGTCGAGAAGATAGAAGGCCTCAGCCCGGCCATATCGATCGAGCAGCGCACCACGAGCGGGAATCCGCGTTCGATAGTGGCGACCGTGACGGAAATACACGACTATCTGCGCATACTCTACGGTTCGGCCGCGGTCGCCCACTGTCCGAAGTGCGGCCGCGAGGTGCGCCGCCAGAGCGCCGAGCAGATAGTAGATGCGATGCTCGCGTCCGGCGAGCGGCGCCGCGCCGTGATATACGCGCCCGTCGTGCGCGGCAAGAAGGGCCGCCACGAAAGCGTCTTCGCGGAGATGTCCCGCAAGGGTTTTTCGCGCGTCCGGGTGGACGGCGAGACGCATTCGCTCGACGAACCGCCGGAACTCGACAAGAAGAAGGCCCACGACATTGACGCCGTGATCGACCGCGTCGCCTTGCCCTGCGACAGATCCCGGCTCACCGATTCGGTGGAGCTCGCGCTCAAGACGGGCGGAGGCGTCCTCTACGCGGAGAATCCGGACGACGGGACGAAGCAGGTCTATTCGGAACTGAACGCCTGCCCCGACTGCGGCATATCGTTCGAGGAGCTCAAGCCGCGCAGTTTCTCCTTCAATTCGCCATTCGGCGCCTGCCCGGAATGCTCCGGCCTCGGCCAGCTTTATTTTTTCGACGAAGATCTCGTAGTGCCGGACAAGACGCTGCCGCTGGAGGAGTGCATCCACCCGTGGCGCCGTCTCGGCGGCCAGATGGCCATTCTCTACCACAAGGAGCTGCTCTCGCAGGTGGCGCGCCAGTACGGTGGCGACCTGCGCAAGCCGTATTCGCGGCAGAGCGCCAGATTCCGCCACGGCCTGATGCACGGCTTCAAGGAGAATCTCGTGTTGCCGTGGCGCAACGTGGACAAGCCGTTCGAGGGCGTGCTCGAGGCGCTGAGGCGCAAGCGCGACGAGGCGCAGGACGACGAAGTGCGCGCGAAGTACGACGCCTACCAGAACTTCCGCACGTGCCCAGCCTGCGGCGGCGCGAGGCTGCGTCCCGAGGCGCGCGCGGCGACCGTCGCCGGAAAGACGATCGTCGAAGTAATGGCGATGCCGGTAGGCGACGCTCTCGCATTTTTCGAGACACTGCGCTCCGGGAAGGCCGCCGGGACCGCGCGCCTCGCCGGTCTTGACGACATCCTGAAAGAAATCGTGCGGCGTCTGCGCTTTCTTCTCGACGTCGGTCTCGACTACCTTACGCTCGACCGCGCGTCTTCTTCGCTCTCGGGCGGCGAGATGCAGCGCATCAGGCTCGCCACACAGATCGGCTCCGGTCTCACGGGCGTGCTCTACGTCCTCGACGAGCCGACCATCGGACTGCATCCGCGCGACAACGAACGGCTCATATCCACCCTCAAAGGCCTGCGCGACCGCGGCAATACCGTTGTCGTCGTCGAACACGACGAGGAGATGATGCGCGAGGCGGATTGGATCGTCGATCTCGGCCCCGGCGCGGGCCGCGAGGGCGGGAAGGTCATGTACCAGGGTCCGTTCCCCGGCCTTGCCGCTTCGAAGTCTCTCACCGCGGATTACCTTTCCGGCAGAAAGAAGATCGACGGCGGAACCAAGAAGAAGATCGGCCGAGCCGCGAAGTTCCTGACGATATCCGGATGCTCCGGGCACAATTTGAAAAATCTTACGGCCCGCTTCCCGGTCGGCGCGTTCACCGTCGTTTCCGGCGTTTCCGGCTCGGGGAAATCGACCCTCGTGGAGGAAACCCTCAAGCGCGCGCTGATGCAGAAGTTCTATCACGCCAAGGAGAAGCCGTGTCCCTTCGTGAAACTGGCGGGCGCCGAATTCTTCGACAAGATAGTCGAGATAGATCAGTCGCCCATCGGCCGCACGCCGCGGTCCAATCCGGCCACATATACCGGTTTCTTCTCGGATATACGGGCGCTCTTCGCGGCCACGCCCGGCGCCAAGGCGCGCGGCTACACGCCGGGCAGGTTCTCTTTCAACGTCAAGGGCGGCCGATGTGAAGTGTGCGGAGGCGACGGAGTGCGCAAGCTCGAAATGAGCTTCCTGCCGGACGCGTACGTCACCTGCGAACAATGCGGCGGCAAGCGTTTCAACGCCGAGACCCTCGAAGTCCTCTACGGCGGGAAGAACATTTCGGAGGTCCTCGACATGACCGTCGCCGAAGCTGTCGGATTTTTCTCGAAGATTCCCTCCCTCTCCCGCAAATTGCAGACGCTGGCGGACGTCGGACTCGGCTATGTCGCGCTCGGACAGCCTGCGACGACGCTTTCGGGCGGCGAAGCCCAACGCATCAAGCTCGCGTCCGAATTGTCGCGGCGCTCAACCGGAAAGACGCTCTATCTTCTCGACGAGCCGACGACCGGGCTTCATTTCGACGACATAGCCAAGCTCATGCGCCTTCTGTTGAAACTGCGCGACCAAGGCAATACCGTCATAGTCATCGAACACAACACCGACGTGATGAAGTGCGCCGACTGGATCGTCGATCTCGGTCCCGGCGGCGGCGACGCGGGCGGAACGCTCGTCTGCGAGGGGCCGGTCGAGACGGTGAAGGCCTGCAAGCGCTCCGTTACGGCTCCGTTTCTCTGATCGCTTCGCGGTGGAATGGGCGGGTTAGTCCCGCCCGGTCCGCAATCGCGGCGAGTTCCGACCGGCTCAGAAGAACCACTTGGCGCACGCGAGAAGCCCCTGCTTCCAGGGCACGCGGTGCGATACGCCGCTCTTGCCGGCGAACTCCGGCAGATGCTCCACATACCAGTCGTAGTTCCTGACGAGCGCCTGCTTGTTGGAGTATTTCGGCTTGTAGCCGAGCAGTCTTTCCGCCTTTTCGATCGATACGAACGAGTCGGTGGAAGCCGTTTCGTAAACCCACGGATACAGCGGCGAAAGATGCAGCTTTTCGAGAATCTTCAGTATGAAGACGATCGGCTTTACCGGCAGGCCGCGTATTTTCTTCCCGTGCCCGGCGCGGTCGAGAACCGCCTGGTAATCTTCGCGCATCGTCGTGAACTCTTTCGCGCCGATGTTGAATTCCGTCGCCACGACATCCTTCGGATACGTCATGGCGTTCCATATCGCATCGTCCAGATCGTCCACGTCCATCAGCTGGTAGCGGTTGCCGCCGCTGCCGATCATGGGAAAGCCGTGGCCCGTGTACGCCCAGTCGTAGAACAGCGCGAACACGCCGAGCCGCTCGGGTCCGATAAAACTTTTCGGACGTATTATGCACGTGCAATAACCATCCTTTATAGCTTCGCGACAGATGTTTTCCGCTTCGATTTTCGCCTGGCCGTACGGGCCTACGCCGACGAGCGGATCGGTTTCGTAGATGGGATGCTTCTTCGGGACGCCATAGACCGCAGTCGATGAAATCTGGATCATGCGGTCGAGTTTGAACTTTCTCGCGGCGGCGAGGACGTTGCGGCAGCCGTCGATCTCCGTTGTTCGGATGTCTTCTTCGGAATAGAGCGGCAGGGCCGCCGCGCAATGCACTGTAATGTCGCAGCCTTCCGTGACTTTTTCGACCGCGGCCACGTCGCGCACGTCCCCTTTGGTGAACTTGAGCCAAGGTTCGTTCTTTTCGGGGTAGTCGAAGTCGGCAATGTCGAGAACGCGGATTTCCTCCACGCCCATGCGGCGCAGATGGCGAACGAGATTGATACCGAGGAAGCCCGAGCCTCCGGTCACGAGAACTTTCATGGCGGGAAACCCTTATTTTGCGGCCGGTGCAGCCGGCGCGGCAGGTGCCGGGGTCGCAGGCGCGGCCGGTGCAGCAGGTGCCGGGGCCGCGGGAGCCGGGGCTGTAGGCGCGGCCGGAACCGCTGGCGCCGCGGGAATCGCCGGCGCGGCCGGTGCCGCAGGCGCGGGCGCTGCATCGGGAACCGTTTCCTCGACGGCCGCCGGCGCGCTTTGATCCATTCCGGCTACCACCGAGCCGGAAGTAGAAGTCACTTT
>JAFNRY010000312.1 GCA_017385345.1 Kiritimatiellia bacterium | reverse complement strand
GTTCGCTTGCCGAAAAACACGCCGAAATAGCGGCCGTCACTGCGGCGATGAAAGACGGGACGGGACTATCGGAATTCTCGAAACGCTTCCCGGAAAGATTCTTCGACGCCGGAATCGCAGAAGGACACGCCGTCGCTTTCGCGGCCGGTCTCGCCGCAGGCGGCATGAAACCATTCGTAGCGATTTATTCGACCTTCATGCAAAGGGCCGTGGACCAGATTTTCCACGACGTCTGCCTCTCGCATCTGCCGGTCGTATTCTGCATTGACAGGGCTGGAGTGGTCGGCGCGGACGGCGCGACGCATCAGGGACTTTACGACGTTGCAATGCTGCGTCCGATGCCGGGACTCGAGATATGGCAGCCGAAGGACGCTGCCGGGCTGGAATCCATGCTGGATGATGCGTTCGCGCACGACGGCCCGGTTGCGATACGGTATCCGCGCGGCATTGCGCCGGCCAAAGTGGAGGACGATGCTCCGGCGCCGGATGCGAAGCTGGCCGTCTGGGCGACGGGAGACTGGTATCCGAAGGCGAAGGAAATCGCGCGGCTTTGCGGAGGCGCGGCTTTCTGCGCCGCGAAGCTCAAGCCGTTCGACGTGGCCGCGATCTCCCGGCAGAGAGCCGCAGGGATGAAAATAGTATCGCTCGAAAACTGCTGCGTCTCCGGCGGATTCGGCGAGGCGGTCGGTGCAGACATGAAGTTTGGCTGGCCGGACGGACCGGTTCCGCACGGAACGATTGAAGAACTTGAAAAAGAATACGGGTTGGACGCCGCATCGGTAGCGGCGGCAATAAAGGAAAGGATCGGACGCAATGGCTGAAGTTCACGGCGTGGCGGGAGAATGGGCCCGCGTGAAAGGAACCGTCGCCGGCCTCTGGCCGGTGTTCCTCGGAGTGTTCGCCGCGGGATTCGCCATCGCGCTTGTCATCCTCTCCGCGACGATTGCGGGCACGATCATTCTGGCCGGCGCCATAGCGGCGGTAGCCGCCTTCCTCGCGAAGGGAATGCGCAGAATAGAAAGTTTTTTCGTCGGCGCGAGAGGCGAAGAGCGTGTTTCGCGGATTCTCTCCGAACTGCCGGAAGGATACCATGTCTTCAACGACTACATTGCAAAAGGCAAGCACGTGGACCATGTCGTCGCCGGACCGGCCGGAGTGTTCGCCGTGGAAACAAAATGCTGGCGCGGGCGCGTTACCGTGGAAGAAGGCCACATACTTGTTGACGGACGCCTTCCTACGAGGGCGCCGCTCGCGCAGGTTTTGAAGGAGGCCGCGCACGTAAAGCAGGCGCTCGCAGACGCCGGTTGGAGCGGCAACGTCACGCCGCTGCTCGTTTTCGCGTCCAACACGTTCGTCTCGCGAATCGCCGAAACCGGAGGAGCGGTCGTGATGAACGCCGCCGAGATACCGGCGAGTTTCGCCGCCAGCCGCTCCGTCCTCGCCCCGGACGAACTCGAGCGACTGGTGGGAATCATGGAGAACAACATATGATTTTATCCGGCAAAACGTTATCAAGCAAAATGGCGGCGGCGGCCGTCGCAGCGGCGTTAGCGGCCGCAGTCGCGGGCGCACGTGCGGAGGAAGCGGGGAAAAACGGCGACGGGGCGCCTCCGGAATACTACGGCAGAATCGAAATGCGCGTCGCCGGAATGCTGCAGCGCTACCATGTCAGGCAGAAACCGTTCGGCGAATCGCAGTTCTCCCAGACCTGGTCCAATCTTGTCTCCTACTACGACTTCGACCATTCGGTTTTTCTCCAAAGCGACCTCGACGCCCTCGCGAAACGACGAGAAACGCTCCGGTCGGAGATAACGAACGGCGACGTGTCGTTTGGATTCGACATATACCACCTTTTCAAAAAACGGCTCAAGGAGCGTCTCGACTACGCCACAAACCTTCTCGCCAAAGGAGAATGGGACTTCTCGAAAGAAGAGTTCTACCGCGTGAAACGCAAGGACGCTCCGTGGCCGGCGACGGTCGATGAGGCGCAGGACCACTGGCGGAGAAGAATGAAAAACGAACTTCTCGCCATAACGCTCTCGAGGGAGATCGACGCCGAGAAGGAAGCCGCCAAAAAGAAAAACGGCGAAGCGGGGGCCGGCGAGGGAAACGAGGCGAAAGACGCCGGCAAAGCAGATTCGAAGCCGCAGGACACGCCGGCCGAGAGCCTGATCAAAAAATACAGGCAATACGGCAGAACGCTGACGGAACCGGATGACGAAACCATCCTGCAGGCCTACATGTCCGCCTTCTGCAGATCGTCCGACCCGCATTCCGATTACATGTCGCCGCTTTCAAAGGAAGATTTCGGCATTGAAATGAGCCACTCTCTCGAGGGCGTGGGAGCGGAACTCATGATGGATGACGACGGTTCGCTGAAGATTTCTCACATCGTTCCGGGCGGTCCTCTCGATCTCGACGGACGCATTGAAGCCGGAGACAAAATAACCGGTGTGCAGCAGGATGGCGGCGAAATGGAAGACATTACGTGGCAGCCGATGCGCAAATCCATCAGGAAGATACGCGGGAAGAAAGGCACGAAAGTGACGCTCGAGATAATTCCGGGATCCGACCGCGAAGGTGCTACGCGCAAACGCTACGAAATCGTGCGCGACACGATAAACTTCGACGAACAGGCCGCCACGGGGCACGTCGAAAAAGTCGTGCTCGGCGGGCGCGAGTCGAAAATAGGCTACGTATATCTGCCTGCGTTCTATGGCACAATGGACAAACGTCCCGGAGACGAAGGCTATTTG
>JAFNRY010000311.1 GCA_017385345.1 Kiritimatiellia bacterium | reverse complement strand
GCAACAGCCGAGGAATCTGCTCAGCACGAAATTGTTGGCCAGCACTGCGCCGGCGAGCAGCATCAGATAGTAGCTCATGCCCGGATTATACCACAAAACCGCCGCGGCGGACGGAACCGGGGAAGCCCCCGGTTGGAGGCGCCGCGCCGGATTTGGTATAATTAAAGGCAAGATGAGACCGCCAGAAGAATTGAAAGGCGCGTTCCGGGGGCGCCGCAGGGAAGAAGACAAGAGATCCGCCGGAATCGTCACGATCGTCGGGGGCGCGTTCAAATATCCGCACGCGCCGGTTCTGGCGGCGCTCGGCGCGCGCGCGGCCGGCGCCGGCCTCGTCCATCTCGTCGCGCCCGACGCCTCGCGCTACGCGGCGGCCGTCCACGTCCCGGAGGCCGTCTTCACCAAACTTTCCGCCACATGCGTTCCGCCCGCAGCGGACGCGACCGCGGCCGGCATGGGGCTCGGCGGCGGCGTCAACGTCCAGCTGCTCGTCACGCGCCTGCTTTCCGGAAGCTGCGGAAGATTCGTCCTGGACGCGGACGCGCTCGCGGTGCTTGCGGAATGGCGCGCGAAGGGAGAATGGAATCCCGGGCCCCGCTCCGTCGAACTGGTGCTTACGCCCCACGAGGGAGAAGCGGCGCGCCTGCTCGGATGCAAGCGCGAAAAGATTTCGTCCGACCGCATGGAGGCGGCGAAGGAGATCGCGCGCCTCTACGGGGCGACCGTCGTGCTCAAGGGCGCCGGAACCGTAGTGGCGTCGCCGGACGGCTCGCGCGTGTACGTCAACGATACGGGCAATCCGGACATGGCTCTCGGCGGCATGGGCGATCTCCTCGCGGGTGCGATTGCCGCCAGGTGGGCCTGGCTAAAGGGAGACGCCTTCACCGCCTCCGTCTCGGCGGTATGGCTCCACGGCGCGGCCGGGGATGCCGTCGAACGCGCGTTCCTGGATCCCTCCCTCGCCAACACGGCGGCTAAACTCGGCTCCCTTCGCGCCGCTTTCGACGCTGGAAAGGACTTCCCATGGTAAACCGCCAGGGGCTTGTCGGCGCCCTGTCCTCCGGCAGCGGCGATTTCGGCCTGCTTACAATGCAGGCGGCGGACACCGCAGGCATGCTCGCAAAGGCGTTCCCCGGGCGGCTCAAGGCGCTGTTCGCGGCGGAGCACGGTTTCTTCGGTACCGTCCCCGCCGGCGAGAGCACGGCCAGCGCGTGGCATCCGTACTGGAACCTGCCGATCCATTCGCTTTACGGGAAGAACAGGAAACCGTCCCCGGAGATGCTCGAAGGCCTCGACCGCATGGTGATAGACCTGTGCGACATCGGCGTTCGCTGCTACACATATCTCGCGACCCTGAAAAACACGCTCGAAGCGTGCGCGGAGGCCGGCATCCCGGCGACGGTGCTCGATAGGCCCATTCCGATGGGCGACGTGCTCGACGGCCCGATGCGCAAGCCGGAGTTCGCGAGTTTCGTCGCCCCCGTAAACGTGCCGCTCTGCCACGGCATGACGCCGGGCGAATGCGCCGTCTGGATCAAAAACGCCGAAAACCTCGATCTCGAATTGAACGTGATAAGGCTCGAAGGCTGGAACCACAAAACCCACGGACCGTGGTCCAACTTCCTGCCGCCCAGCCCCTCGATACGCAGCTGGGACTGCGCCGTCGCCTACCCGCTGACGGTGTTCACCGAAGCGTATCCGGCCATAGACTGCGACCGCGACGGGCCGCTCGCCTTCCGCGTCGTCGGCGCTCCATGGCTCGACACGAAGTCGCTCATGCGCGATCTCGCGCCGGGTCTTGAAGCGTGCGGCATATCCATGAGCCACTACCGCTACGCTCCCTCGGGCGGAAAATACGCAGGCCTGGCTCTCAACGGAATACTCTTCTCCGTGTCGCGCCCTTCCGGCTACTACCCGGTTACGGCGAGCGTGCTTCTTTTCACCGCCTTGGTCCAGCGCCACGGCGACAAGATCATGGCCGGAGCACGCCCGGAATGGCTCGACAAGCTCTATGGCTCCACCGAAGTGCGCGACACGATCCGCGGCGGAGACCTCAACGAACTTTTCCAGAACTGGATCGACGCGCAGGACGAATACGCAAAAACGCGCGTAAACCTCTATGCATGAACTTAATGCTTGCCTGCGCACGAAAGTTGTGGTAAAATGACTTCATCTGACCATGGTGGGATGGCCGAGCGGTTAGGTAGCGGACTGCAAATCCGCTTACAGCGGTTCAACTCCGCTTCCCACCTCCATTTTTACAGTACATCCTACATATAAACAACAAAAAAAAACATGATGCTTTTCTGGTGCATTCTTCTCGGTCTGCCAGTCGCCGCCTGCGGATGTCTCGCGGCAGTCTCGCCTGAGCGCGCGACGCGCTTTTTCGACTGGTTCAAGGAATCCCGCGGGGCGGCCTGGGTCCTTGCCGCCGTCGCCTGGTTCTGGACCGCCTACGAATGCGACACCATAGGAATAGCAGCGTTCGACAGGTTCACGAAAGCCTTTCCCGGCGAATTGTGGATCCTGGCGGCCGTTCTGACGTGGCTCGTCGCGATATGGATGCCGAAGAATCTTCCGGTCCGGGCTCTCTGCGGCATTTTGATGCTGCTTCCCGGCGAACTGTTCAAGACGATGAAGCCGTTCCGCCCGGAACAAGGCGTCGCGTTCGCCCTTCCCGACATAGTAATCTATGCGGCGTATGCCGGCGCGATCGCCGGGATGTACGGAATGTTCTATCCGTGGCGAATCGAAAAAGCCGTCGCGCTTGCATTAAACAAAAAAACGGCGGCCCGCTTTTCCGGGGCCGCCGCCGCTATTGCAGGCGCCGCCGTGGTTTTCACGGGCGCCGTCCTTTCTCTTCAAGCCTGTTCGAACTGATCCTTGCCGACTCCGCAGACGGGGCACGTCCAATCCGAGGGAAGATCCTCGAACGCGACGCCGTCGTTGTCGGCCGGATCATAGACATGACCGCACACTTTGCACACGTATTTCACTTTTTCTCTCCTTTCAGCACGGCCTCGCTGCGCCATGCGTAGTAGTCCTTGAGTTTCAGGCCGGAAGCGGCCTCCTCGTCGCAAAACACCCAGGCGTCCTTGTGCAGCTGCAGAGCCGACGCCGTGCAGAACTGCGACACTCCGCCTTCGACCATCCCCTTCACCGCTTCCGCCTTGCCTTTGCCGAACGCGAGAAGGATGATCTTGCGCGCTTCGCATATCGTCCCCACGCCCATCGACAGGGCCATCGTGGGAACCTCGTCCTCCCTGCCCTGGAAGAACAGCCTTGCGTTGTCCTTGATGGTGGAAGGAGTCAGATACACGAGCGAAGTGCGTCCGGAAAGCGACGAACCCGGCTCGTTGAAGGCGATATGCCCGTCGGATCCGATGCCGAGAACCTGTATGTCGATTCCGCCCGCTTCCTTTATCTGCCTTTCATACCGTTCGCACTCCGCCGCGAAGTCCTTCGCGAGTCCGTCGAGGACGTGCGTGTTGGAACGGTCAATGTCGATATGCTCGAACAGGTTTTTGTCCATGAAATACCTGTAGCTCTGCTCGTGGTCGCCACCGAGCCCGACGTACTCGTCGAGGTTCCAGCTTTTGACCTTCGCATACGACACTTCGCCGGCTTTGACCGCTTTGGCCATTTCGGCGTACATTTTCACCGGCGTCGACCCGGTGGCCAGACCCAGCACGGTCGAAGGATT
>JAFNRY010000310.1 GCA_017385345.1 Kiritimatiellia bacterium | reverse complement strand
CCGTTCCCCGGCTTCTCGGCCTTGAACTGCACAAGCGCCTTGGCCGCGTCGGGAGCTTTCGCAAATGCGCGGCGGGTGAGCGACGCGGCGGCCTTTAGCTCGCCCTCGTAGTCCTCAACCTCAAAGCCAAAGTCGTTCGCCATTTCGCGGCTGATCCACGTCTCGGCGTCCATGAGTTCCTTCAACTCCTCGGCGGTCTTTGTCGACTTCGACTGGTAGAAGGTCACGATGCTGTCGCGCATTTTGTCGAGCGTCGCCGCGTCCTTGCGCAAATCCTCGGCGTTGCCCATCGTGACCGTCCACGGGTTGTGAATCATGAGAAACGCGCCTTGGCCCATGCAGAGACGCTTGCCCGCGCAGGCAATGACGGACGCCATCGACGCCGCAAGGCCAAGCACGTTGCAAGTGACTTCGCCCTTGTAGCCCTTGAGCGCGTTGGCAATCGCCAAGCCCCCGGCAACATCGCCGCCGTTCGAGTTGATGTTGACCTCGATCGGCTCGCCGTTCGCCGCTTTCAGCTCGTCGACGATTTGCTGGGGTGTCACTTCGCTTTCAAACCAGCGCTCGGCCTCGCCGCCGATTATGTCGCCAAAGATGTTGATGCTTTTCATTTGTCTTGATCTCCGTTTTCGTTTGTCGGAATGAGCGCGCCGGCAGCCGTCTGCAAGCGCGGGTCGGGGATTCCCAGCCCCTTGATGAAGTTCAGCTCCTCGGCCGTCTCGGTGAGCTTGCGCCGCCAGTCGGGGCCGAGCAGTTCGTGGTAGTTCTTCGTCAAGTTCTTGAGCCCCTGCGCGGTCGCGGTCTGTTCGTCGACCGGGTTCAGCGCCTTTAATTCAGCGCGCGCCCATTGTATGCAAGTGCGCCGCCAGTCCTCCGGCAGCTCGAAGTCCTGCGGAATCTCGCCGCGCTCCTGCGCGCGCTTGCTCCATTGGTTGAAAGTCCAGTCGAGGAACTCGCGCTCGAGCCGCTTCCATTCGTCTTTGAAAGTCTGATCGGCCAAAAGGAACTCGGCCATCGCCGCCGAATACGATTTGTCGGCCTTTCCGGTCGCGTAGAGCGACGAAAGCCCGGCCGCCCATGATGCGGTGCGAACGAGATACTCGCCGAACTCCGTCACGTTCATGTTTGGGCGCGGCGTGTCGAGAAGCTGCATCTTGCAAGACGGCGGCAAGACATCGTAGAGGCAGCCGGATGCGGTCACGCTGTCGAGGTCGAGGCGCTGTTGCTCGATTTCCTCGGGAATTGGCGCGTCGGCTTCTTCGTCGACGGCAAGCGGCGCGGTTGCGTCCGGGTCAAGCTCTGCGGCAATCTCGCCCTCGTTTACATCGCCGTCGCCCTGTTCCACGACCGCAAGGGTCTGCGCGTTTTTCTTCGCGCTCTGAATCTCGTAGTTTTCAAGATCGGCGGTGTCGCTGATCGTCGAAAGCCCGGACCATAGCGGAGAATATCCGCGCATTTGGTTAGGCCGGTGGAAGTTCCGAAGAATCGCAAACGGCGCGTCTGCCCATTTCGTGTCCTTTGGCTTTACCAGAGTCCACGCGGCGCGCGATCCGTCGTCATTGAAAAGACGATAGACAACCTGGCCGCGCTGTGCCACCGAGACGATTACGCCGATTGTCTGGCCGTTTTTCGACTTGATTATCCCCTGATGCTGTGTGCGCCCCTCGAAATACTTGGCAAATTCGGCGTCGCTCAGGTTTCCGATGCAGTCGCCCTCGAAGAAAATCACCTTGCCGGTATTTTCACGGGTGATGTAGTTGTCGAAAACCAGAACGAGGTCGCCCGCCGTGAGAAGCGCGCGAAGCACCCATTTCAGCATATCGTGGAGTGACTTCCCGTCGAAGTAGTCGCACTCGCTCGCCCATTCCGCAAACGCCTTCTGGATTTTCTTCTGCGCCTCGGCAAATTCCGGCGGCATTGTGACGATGCACTTGCCGCCCTCGGTGCCGATTGTGCCGCGCGCTGTCGCGGAAAGAATCGACTCGAGACGGTCAGAGTTTCGCGCCGTGTTGCGCGCAAAGGAAATGAGGCGGTTCCGCTCCGATGCGGTGAGCTGCCCCGTCTCGCCCTCGGTTTCGGCGGTAATCCAGCGGCGGTTGAGCTGGTTGTTCGTCCATACGGAATTGTAGCCGCCGCGATCTTGCGCCGTGAGAAGATTGTTGCCCGTAAAGAATCCGCCGCGCCGCAGCTCGAAAATCATGCGAGAGGCGACGCGGTTCTGTATTTTGCGCGGCAGCGCGTTGAACGGCGTAGAAGTCGAAAGCGCCGTGGTCTGCGCGGCTTTGCGATTGGCGGACGCCTTGCGGGATTTGCCTTGCTTTACCATGCGTAGCCGCTCCTAACTGTCAGGACATGGCGGATGCCGGTCGCGTTGGGGAACTGCGCCAGCGCCATGTTGATTGATTCGATCCGCGAAACATAGCGGGAGCGCAGCTTTAGCAACTTGTCGAGGTCGGCGCGGGTGTAGCTCTGGGAGCCGCCGCCGGCTGAAAGCGTCGCGGATGCCGTGCCGCTTGTCGCAATCTCATGCGTCACGCGGTCGATTTCACTCACCCAAAAGAGCAAGCGGTTTTTACATTTGATTTGGTTGCTTCTGGCGCTCATCACGCCATAAATGTAGCACAAATCAAGGTCAATTTATTTGTGCGGCGTGATTTTCTTCCCCCAATGGGGGAATTTTCGTATTTTATTTCAACACAGAGGCGCAGAGACGCAGAGTGCGCAGAGGGTTTTAGATGCCTGCGGCGCGGCTATTGGCGCGGGTGATTGTCTCACGCAAAGTCCGCGAAGGCCGCGAAGTTAGCGCGGCGCATTTGCCGCGCTATTCTGGAAAATGGTCCTCTTCGTCGTCTGTGAACTCTACGCCATTACCGCAATAATGCGAAAGCTCCCGCGAGACTTCGCTCATGCGCTCGAAGTCCAGGGATGAAGCCGCCGCGCCGATTATCTCGCGCAGATACTCGCGATCTTCATTATCTATCGTCTCCATGTTTGCCCCCTTTCTTTTTCCTGTAAATGATTACCTCATGCGCGCCGCAGCGCTTGCAAATGACATAAAGCCGCCGCTCGCCCTTGATAGTGAGCGACTTGCCGCGCTTGCCCTTGCGCCAAGGGTCAAACTGTCCGCAATGCGGACAAATCTCAATCTCGCGGGTTATCATTTGCGCCACTTGCCTTT
This sequence comes from Kiritimatiellia bacterium, assembly GCA_017385345.1. Lineage (GTDB taxonomy): Bacteria > Verrucomicrobiota > Kiritimatiellia > RFP12 > UBA1067 > UBA1067. The sequence continues at coordinate 2,853 of JAFNRY010000310.1, read as the reverse complement.
CTTAAACTTGAAACGGTAGCGCGGTACATTTGCACCCCGCATTGAGCCGCCTGCGGCGCTCGCTCCGCTCGGGGGATATGCGCGCGGTTTTGGTCGCGGCACATTTGCCGCGCTCTCCTGTTTCTCCTGTTCTTTGTGGCTATCTTCCAACTCCGCCTCCAAATCGCGCTCCTCCGGCAGCGGCGGCAGCTCTTGTCCCGTTCCCTCGGTTTCGTCGTCTGCGCCATTGTAGGCCGCCAGCGCGCTGTTCTTTATGGGGTCGAATAAATCGTCTTGGTGCGGTTGCCGGACGCCGAGCGCCGCCGCGTCGATGGTCTGCGATAGCGCGTCATACGCGCGGAACCAGGACGCCAGCGCAAACGCGCCGGTCGTCGCGTCGCAAAAATGCTCCTGGCCGGTTGTCATCCAATCCCACGCCGTCGTCGTCTCTTTGCCGCCGTATGCCTGATATTTCCGCACCAGCTTCTCCGCGCAGACTTCGGTCGCATACTGAAAATGCGCGCCCGCGTCTTTCCCGAAAAGCGAAAGCGAACCCTCCTGGAGCGGCGTTTCAAGGAATCCCGATTGCATGACCTCGCGCCAATATGGAGCCATGAAAGCCAAATACTCGCCATAGCGCGAGCGCGTCGCAAATACATGGTCGCCGCGCCGCAGTATGTCCTCTTTTCTCATTCCAAACTTGTTCCACGGGAAGCCGCGCATTGCGACAATCGGAAAGCCGACGGGTATGCGCTTGCGAATGACGTACAGTGTTCTATGTAGAACATCCGGCAGCCATCCACGGTCAAAGCCAAGCGCGCGGACGCGCACCGCGCGATTCTTATGGTCGCGCAAGCGCCGCGTCGCAATCATGCGCACAATCTCGCGCACTCCTGCGGCGACGCGCCGGTTGCGCAGGAGGTCGCTCGAATTTGGCGGCACAAGCGGCGAGCCGTCAGCCGGATAGCGCCCATAGTCAATCACGGCGGCAGTGCGGCGCGGCCCAAACGCAACAAGCACCCAGGAAAGCCCCGCGCCCGCCTGAATGTTGATGTCGCAAAAGCCGACGACGGTATCCGTGCCAATCGGCAGCAGCCCGCGCTCGCGGCCATTCAGCGCGGACGCCACGCGGTCGGCGTCAATCTGAATCTCGCTCGCCGCGTCTACCACCTTCATCATTATCTCGGCGTCAAACGCGGTCTTGCCCAGCTTGGCGCGTAGGTTCAAAACGTGGTGGCAAACGTCGACCTCGCGGGCGTGATCGTACTGCTCGGCGTCGATGGTTTCCATCTTCTCGAACAACGCGCGGTTCTCTTTGTACCACGCCGTCGAGCGGGTGCGCCGGTAGTCTTTGGCCGCCGCGTCGACTGCATACTCCGCGCAGAAAAGCGCCACCAGCTTCTCCCATTCAGGCGGGAGCTGTTTCACGAACGGCTGCACCTTCTTCGCCCATTCCTGGAACTTCTCGCTCGATGAGATTTCCGTCGCAACGTCGCCAAAGCGCTGCGGCGTGATCGTCAAAAACGCCGCGATTGACGTGGAATGACCGGCAAGCGGCAGCGCGTCGCTCTGAATGTACTCCAAAACGCCCTGCACCATCTTCGGAGAGGCGGCAATCTTGCGCGTTTGCGGGTCGTCGATGAGCAGCATATCCGGGCGAAGTCCGCCCTCGTTTGTGCCGCGAATGGCCCCGCCGACGCCGGTCACGGCAAGGATCGAACCGCAACCGGCGTCGAGCAGTTGGCCTGAATTGTCGCGCAAGGTGGGGAGGGTGATTTGATCCGTTCCCCATTCAATATCTGTGGCGCGCCCGTGGTATGTCTGCGCGGCCGCGCGTTGCGAAACGCCGCCAAGCGCGCGAATGGGAATGACAACGGCCGGGAAGTCCGCCAGCAATTCAGGCGAGCGCGACAAGAGGCGCTTCACGGTCTTGAGGTTCTTCTTCGCGGCCTTGAGCGACGCGCCGATGATGACGGGAAAGCGGCGGTGTCCGTAGAGCATTGCCCATATCGGCGCGATCTCGTCAACCCAGGTAGTCTTGCCGCCGCCGCGCGCGAAAAGCTCGGCGGTCTGGCCGCCGTTAAGTATGCAGCTTTGCACGTCCTTGATTAGCCCCTCGCGGATGTCGGCGCTTGCGCGGTGTTCAAGGAGCGCCCGGCAATAATACCAGCCAAACGCCTCCAGGTCATACCGGCAACGCTCGCGCAGTCGCGGGTGCTTCGGCGCGGGAATCTCGCCCACCTCGTTGCGCGACGCGACGAACTTGGCCACGCGGTCGGCGCTCGATGCCGCGCGCTTCTTGTCTTTCGCCGCGCGGTCGCGCAGCGCCTTGACGGTCTGCGCCTTGCGGAACTCGGCCAGTTCCTCGGCGGTCATGCGGCGGCCAATGGTCGCCTCGGCGTTGAGGCGTCCAATGCCCTGCATGGCAAGCGCGCGGAGTTGTTCGAGGGTTGTCATTTGTCGTCAGTCGTTGATTGTTGGTCGCGGCAAATCCGCCGCGCATGGTGTAAGCGCTTTCCAATCGCATCCCTCGCCGTGTACGAACTCCGCCCAGCGCTTGCGGATTACGTCGCAGTAGTGCGCGTCCAATTCCATCATGCGGCAGTTGCGCTCGAGCTGCTCGCAAGCAATCAGCGTCGTGCCGGAACCGCCGAACGGCTCAAGCACTATTTCGCCGTCGTCGGTCATGGCTTTAATGTATTCAGACGGGAGCGCAACGGGAAATGTTGCGGGGTGTTCTTTTCGTATTGCGCCTTTTTCAGTATGCGCGCAAACAACACTCTCCATCTTTTTAAGCCTGCTGTTGGTAGATTTTCTTAAATGCTTTTTTATCGTTCCGTCGCGCTGTCTTTGTCCAGAAAAAGCAGACTGTTT
>JAFNRY010000309.1 GCA_017385345.1 Kiritimatiellia bacterium | reverse complement strand
GCATATCCATTCGTGCAAGGCATGGATGTCTGCGAGTGAAAAGCTGTGCCACATGGAGCCGCCGACAACCGGATTCGGGTAGTGCTTCGTCAGGATGGGGCCGAGCATGTCGAGCGCGCGGACGTAGGACGCGGCCTTGCCGCTTCCGTCCGTGTTAGTGGCAAAAATGAAGTCTATGAACAATCGTCTAAGCATCCTGCGGCATTATACCAAAAAAAGTGTGTGCCGGATAGGATGGATGCCATTGTGAAAAATCGTTGTTATAATTATTTTTTCTCAAAATATCATTTTGTTTTCATAAGATCGGTGTTGGTCAGACAGAACAGCGTAAGCGCGGCGGGCGATTGCCGCGCTTTTTCTGCGGATGCGCAAATAAAACATTGGCGGATAATTTAGCATTTTGAAAAAATGCGTTTTTGCAAATTATAGAATTGTTCCTCTTTTTGACACGCGAAGATTTGGCGGAGGGCTCTCGTTCATCCCGGAAAACGTTCTCGATCGTTTGGTTAAACGTTCTCGATCATTTACCCAAACCTTCAGGATCATTTACCCAAACGTTCGTGAACGTTTTCGGCGGCGATCGGCCGCCGAAATGCAACGCTCTTCGATTGCTTTTATAAAATTATAAAAAACAGCGCTATTGTTGTAGAAAATTGCCAATTTTGCAAGTGTCGTTTTTCGTGTCGTCCGCTGACTGGATGCAGCGGCGGCGACCGACAGGGGCGAGACGCCGCCGCTGTGCTGTCCGCCTCGGGCGCCGTATTCCGGCGCGAAACGCGGCAAAATCCCTTCTGTCGATAATTGCACATTTTGATCTTTTCACGAAGATGCAAAAATATCAATTATAAGCACGGCAAGTCTCCGGCGTCCGCCTGAATCGAGACCGCGGTTTTCCTTTTTTCGGCTTCCCGGACCGGACGAAGCTTTCTGCCGGGGGCACCAATCATCATTGTGCTCCGCTATTATTATGTGCCATCAGGCATTGGCGTGATACAGTAGCTTTTTGCGATGGTAAAAATTGCAACAGGAGCGGCACAAAGGCTGAAATTGTGGTATAATACTCAGAAACCGGCGGCTGAAGCACGGTACAAGAAAAAGAACGAGAGAGGAAGAGTACAATGGGAACAGGTCGCACACTCCGCAAGGAATCGCATGTCCGCCCCTGCAAGACGCCTGCGGAGAAGGCTCGCAGGAGCAAGGCGCAGCGCGCGCGTCTCGTGAAAATGGGCATGAAAGAAGACGATGTCAAGCTCATGGACGCGGAGCAGGTTCGCGTTCTCGTCCAGCGCCCGACGGTAGTCAAGAAACTCGCGGCGAAGAAAGCTTGAAAAAGATATTCTGCCGGATTCCGGATGCGTTCGTGAATCCCCTCTTCGAAATATTCGATGGAGGGGATTTTGTTTTGTCTTCCTACCGGGACATCGAAAAACCCGGAACTGAAGTCCAGATTTATCTTCCGGATCCCGGGCGCGCGGACGAAGCGAAGGCCCTCCTTTCCGCGGCGCTCGAGACGGCGGGATGTTCCGTGCCGGTTTTGGAATGCGAAATCGCGGACGAGGACTGGAAGTTCGCGTATCGCCGCCATTTCAAGACGCAGTTTGTCGGGGAGCGCCTTGCGATAGTGCCCTCGTGGGAGGCGGCCGGTTTTTCCGCGCCGGGGCGCGAAAGAATCGTGCTCGATCCCGGCATGGCGTTCGGCACGGGGAATCACGAGACTACGCGGGCCTGTCTGGAATTCATCGACGGGATGGCGCGCGAGGCGTCCATGCCGGCGTCGTTTCTTGACATGGGATGCGGTTCCGGCATTCTTTCCATCGCGGCGGCAAAACTCGGCTTCGGTCCGGTCGCCGGATTTGACATCGATTCCGACGCCGTGGCGGCGGCGAGGGAGAATGCGGCGTTGAACGCAGTGCAGGTGGAATATACGCGGTTTGCGCTCGGGCGCGGCGATAAAAAAAGCCAGGCCGGCGGCCGGGCCGATCCGGCGCCGCAGGCGGCCGATTTTGCCGCGGCGAACATACTTGGCCCGCTGCTTGTCAAGTTTTCACGCGAAATCGACGCGCTTGTCAGGAAGAAACTCGTGATTTCCGGAATCCTCGCCGAAATCTACGACGAGACGCTGGCCGCGTTCACGGCGCTTGGCTGGCGCGAGACCGGGCGGAAGACTCAAGGGGAATGGACGAGCGGACTTCTCGAGAAGTGAGACCGGCCGGCGGGATTTCGAGACCGGCCGGCGGCATTTGCTATACTATCTGACGGAATGGAACTCTACGAACTTGGAATAAAGGCGGCGCGCGAAGCGCTGGAAAAAGGCGAAACCACGGCGCGCGAGATC
>JAFNRY010000308.1 GCA_017385345.1 Kiritimatiellia bacterium | reverse complement strand
GATTGCCCTTGCGCACGGCCGCGGTGAAAGTCACGCCGGCGTAGTCCGCCGTGGCTACTGTGTATTCGCCGGTTTCAGCGTAGTAGGAATGCACGAAGTAGTATTCGTCGCCGTTCTTCGCAAAGGGAGAGCCGGCGGAGGAGGCGATGTCGTTCCAGCCGATCTGCGGAACCTTGTCGCCGGTTCCGGACGGGAATCTGCGCACATTGCCCGGGATCACTCCGAGAAGCCCGACCCCGCCGTCTTCCTCGGTGTGTTCGAAGAGGATTTGCATTCCGAGGCATATTCCGAGGAACGGTTTCGCAGCGGCGGCTTCGCGCACCGCGTCTTCCAGGCCGAGCGAACGGAGATTCTCCATCGCGCTCTTCGCGGCGCCGACGCCGGGGAAGACGACCCTGTCGGCGCGCGCTATCGCGGCCGGATCCGAGGTCACTTCATTTTCCTCTCCTATGGCGTCGAACGCAAGTTTCACGCTTGTCAGGTTGCCTGCCTTGTAGTCTATTATCGCTGTCATTTGGTTCCGTCCTGCATTTCGGGGAATGGATCCGGCGGAGGAAGTTTCGCGAGATCCAGATAGCATGCCATGTCCGCCGGCACGGGGGCTTCGAAAGAGACCGGGCGGTTCCGCACCGGATGCCAGAGCGCGAGCCGCCACGCGTGGAGCATCTGGCGCGGAGGCGGCGGCGAGAGGCGCCTGTCGAGCGCCGGCCTGCCGTAGGCGGCGTCGCCCGCCACCGGGCAGCCGAGAGACGCCATGTGCACGCGTATCTGGTGCGTTCTCCCCGTCTCTATCGTGCACAGCATCGCACTCGTTCCACCCGCTTTCGCCGCACCCGGCAGCAACCGCCATTCCGTAGCCGCGCGTTTCCCGTTGCGCTCCACGATCGCCATGCGCTTGCGATCCACCGGATGGCGTCCGATCAGGTTTTCGATGCGTCCGGAGTCGAGCCGCGGCCGGCCGTGGCACACGGCAAGGTACGTCTTCCGGATGTTGGCGTGCGAAGCGAACGCGCGCGCGAGCCCGTCCATCGCGCGCTGGGTTTTCGCGACCGCGATAAGTCCGGAGGTGTCCTGGTCGAGCCGGTGCACGATGCCCGGGCGCGCGGCGCCGCCGATTCCGCCAAGGGAGGGGCAACGGTGCAGCAGCGCGTTCACGAGCGTGCCGGTGAAATGCCCCGGTGCCGGATGCACCACCATGCCGGGCGCCTTGTTCACGACTATCATGTCCTCGTCTTCGTAAACCACGTCGAGCTCGATATCCTCCGGTTCCGGAACGGCCGGCACGGGAGGAGGCGTTTCCATTTCTATTTCGTCCTCCTCCGAAACTTTCATCCCGGCCTTTTCCGCCGTCGCTCCATTCACCGTCACCCAGCCGCCTTTCACCAGGCCTTCGATGCGGGAACGCGAGAAGCCCGGATTGCGCTCCATCAGCAGAATGTCGAGTCTCACCGTCAGTTCTCCGTCCACTTGATGTAGCGTACGCCGGAGTCTTTGACGTAGCATTCGGCTTCGACGCTGCGCGACATTCCGGAGGATTCGCCGGTGATTTTCACCCTGAACACGGTGGTGTCGTCGAGGGCGAACGAAAAATAGCTCTGCGCGTCGCCGCCGATGTCGTCCGACGATACGCGTCCGCCGGAATCGTTCAGCCGCGACGTCATGTCGCTCCAGTCCTTGAACGGCCAGAACGAGCGCGTCTCGTCCACGTCGTAGTCTTCCGGCATCTGCCTGAGCGCGTCGAGCAGCGCCTGCGCCACTTCCGTCGCTTCCGCCACGCATTCGTCGTCCGACGGGTCTTCGTATATGCCCGGCACGGTTATCAACGCGTCTATGCTGTTGCAATTGTTGATGTTGATCGTGTTCGGGCCGTCGGTGCAGAAAAGGTCGAGTATGCCTTTGACCGAGATCCTGTCTTTTTCGTCGGCTTCCCACGGATTTATCACGCCGCCGGTGAGAACCGCCGGATAGTCGCGGAAGCCGCGCACGTATTCGAGTTCTTTGATGTCCGGTATCGGACCCTGGCGCGGCCTTCGCTTCAATTCGTTCTTCGTGTCGTCGTCCACGTTCTTGAAATCGTTTTCGAGATCTTCGTACCACTCGTTTTCCGCTCCGCAGTCCTTGCCGTCTATCTGCGTCACGGAGTCGTCTTCGTCGCGCCAGTCGTTCCAGGAGGCGATGAGCACGTTCCAAAGGTCTATCGTCCCGTCCTTGGGCGTGTCGAGCTCCTCGGGTATGTTGTGCGCGCGGAATATCATCCACCAGCGTTCCGTGTATTTCGGGTCCGACGTTCCATCGCTTCCTTTGTACAGGTTGTTGATGTTGATGATACCCCTGGAACCCGAGTTCGACGCTTCGATTTCGACCGTGACAAGCGACGTCTCCGGATTTTCCTCGTCGAGCATGACCGGTCCTATCGTGCAGCGCGAGTCCGTCTTGAGCTCCTGCTTTTCCTTGATCCACGCATCGTCCTCGAGAAGTTTGTCGAGGTCCTGGTCCTCCGACCAGTCCGGTGCGTCCTTGTAGCCGGTCAAGACGATCT
>JAFNRY010000307.1 GCA_017385345.1 Kiritimatiellia bacterium | reverse complement strand
CCCGAAAATATCCACGGGTGCCCGGCGGCGACGCTCTTTTCGCGTCCCTTTTTAAGCGTGATCTTCCGCAATTATCTGACTTTCTTTATGGCCCCGAATCGGCACACCTGGCGGCATTGCGAGCATCCGGCGCAAAGTTCCGGGTCGATTTCCATCTTCCAGGCGTTCTCGCGGACTTTGGCTCCGCGGCGTATCGCTGGGCAGCCGAGTTTGAAGCATGCTCCGCACGCTTTGCAGGCTTCTGGATCGGTCTCGCACAGGCCTTCCTTGGTCAGCTTCGCGGCAATGCGGCACGGCGCGTATGCGATGACGAGCGCCGGCTCGTTGGAATCCATCGCTTCGCCGAGCGTCTTTTCAAGCGCCGGTATGTCGTCGGCGGACACTTTTTCGACGCGCTTGAATCCCATGGCCTTGGCGATGTCCGCTATCTCCGTTACGGGCGCCGGGTCGCCGGCGAGCGTCTTGCCGGTGCCGGGATTGTCCTGGTGGCCGGTCATTGCCGTTATTCTGTTGTCGAGCACCACCGTCGTGACCGGCGTTCCGTTGTAGAGCGCGCTGAGGACGCCGGTCATGCCGGAATGGAAGAACGTGGAATCGCCGAGCACCGCGCATATCCGCCCGCCCATGCCGGCCTTTTTCATCCCGGCCGCGTTTCCTATGGACGCTCCCATGCAAACGGTGGTGTCCATCGCGTCGAGCGGAGGAAACGCTCCGAGCGTGTAGCAGCCGATGTCGCCCGTCACCGTCGCCTTGAGTTTGTTGAGCGCGTAGAACACCGCCCTGTGGCCGCACCCCGCGCAGAGGACCGGCGGCCTGGTCGGCAGCGTCGCGTCCACTGCCGGCTTTGCCGCGCATTCGACGTCGCCGACGAGCTCGTGGCGGAGATCCTGCAGTCTGTCGGGGTTCAGTTCGAGCATGTTTAGCTCGGTGTCGTGTCCGACCGTTTTGATTCCCATGGCTTTGATCTGCTCTTCGAGGAACGGATCGAGTTCCTCGACGACGAGCAGCGGGCCTGCTTTCGCGGCGAACGCGGCTATCGTTTCTTTCGGCAGCGGATTCGTCCAGCCGAGTTTGAGCGCCGGGAAGTCCGGGAATATTTCGCGCACGTATTGCCACGCGACGGCGCACGAAACGATGCCGAACGATTTTTTCGCGCCGCCTGGGAACACCGAGAAGTTGAAGCGGCTCTTCTCCGCTTCCGCAGCGAGCGCGCGCGTCCTTTCCTGTGCGGCGAGGCGCTGGCCGCGGGCGAACGCCGGAACCGGTATGTTCCGCCGTATGTCTTTCACGTACGGCAGATTCGCCTTGCGCGACGGCGCGAAGCTCCCCAGATCGACGAGAGAGGACGAGTGGCTGGTCCGCGTGGTCATGCGTATCATCGCGGGTACGCGCCGACGCTCCGAGACTTCGAAGGCCTCCTGCACCATCTCGTAGGCTTCTTGGCTGTCGGACGGCTCGAAGAGAGGCAGGCGTGCGAACTTCGCCAGATTGCGGTTGTCCTGCTCGTTCTGCGAAGAATGCATGCCGGGATCGTCCGCGGAAATTACGACAAGCCCGCCGTTTGCGCCGGTGTAGGCGAATGTCATGAGCGGGTCCATGGCGACGTTGAGGCCGACGTGTTTCATCGCGGTCAGCGCCCGCGCGCCGGCGACGGAAGCCCCGATCGCGGTTTCCATCGCCACCTTTTCGTTCACCGCCCATTCGCAGGCGATCGTGTCTTTGAATCGCGCTATGTTTTCGAGTATCTCCGTGGACGGCGTTCCGGGATACGCCGAGGCGACCGCGCACCCCGCCTGCGCCGCGCCGTAGGCAAGCGCTTCGTTTCCGCTCAGGAATTTCTTATTCATGGTTGAAAAGGTCGTTGATGGATGCGTTTGCGTGAGTCCGGACTATCGCTTCGCCGATGAGCGGGGCGACGGAAAGTATTGTCAGTTTGAACGGCAGTTTCGACGCGTCGAAGCCTTTGCGCATCGGGATGGAATCTGTCACGACGAGTTCGTCGAGCTGCGTCTCGGTCATGAGCCGCTCCTCGCCCTTGGCCGTGAGGGGGAAGTGCGATACGAACGCGTGCACGCTCTTCGCGCCGCTTTCGCGGCACATTTTCGCCGCCGCCGACAGCGTCCCGCCGGTGGCGGTCATGTCGTCGATCATGATGACGTTGCGTCCGTTGACGTCGCCGACGACGGAAAACGCATCGACCGTGGCGTCGCCGGTGCGCTGTTTTGCCACTATAGCGAGGGCGCAGCCGAGCTTGCGGCTGTAGCCGTACGCCGTCTTCGCTCCGCCGGTGTCCGGCGCGACGACCACCGGATCTTCCCAGTGCTGGTCGCGTATGTACTGGAGAATGACCGGCTCCGCCTTGAGGTGGTCGAGAGGTATGTCGAAGAAGCCCTGTATCTGGTTGGCGTGCAGATCCATCGTCAGAACCCTGTCGGCTCCGGCGGTGGTGAGCAGGTTGGCGACGAGCCTCGCGGTGATTGGAACGCGCGGCTGGTCCTTCCTGTCCTGGCGCGCGTATCCGTAGTACGGCAGCACGGCTGTTATCCGCGCGGCGCTTCCGCGCCTTAGCGCGTCCATGATGATGAACAGTTCCATGTACGCCTCGTTCGGCGACGGCGAGCCCGACTGGATTACGAACACGTCCTTGCCTCGTACGGGGTCGAGCACCTGGCAGAACGTTTCGCCGTCCGGAAAATGACGTATGTCGATTTTATTGAGCGGTTTGCCGATGTACTCCGCCACTTTTTCGGCGAGAGCCGGATTGGCCGAGCCCGAAAAAACCATGAAGTCCGGGTCTCCGCCTTTGAATTTATCTACCATCTTCCGCTTTCCCTTTCGATTTCGGCGGTTTCGCTTTCCCCGCCGTACGGCGGCGGCGAAACGCGCGCGTTGTAGAAGCCTCCGCCCCGCCATTCCTCGGCCTTCGCCATTTCGTATTCCCGCATGCCTTCTTTCCAGATCATCCATGCGATCATGATCGTGACGAAGCCCCAATTGCCGCCGTTCAGGAGGTTCCACAGCCCCTTCAGTCCGATCGCGACGGATACTGCGCGCCCGACGGCCATCGCTGCGAACGTCGCGCGGACCCGCGGCATGAAGCGCGACATCGCGCTTCTGAAGACGCGTCCGCCGTCGAGCGGGAACCCGGGCAGGAGGTTGAAGAATCCGAGCATTGCGTTCATGACGGAAAGATACAGCATCGACGAAACGAACCGGAGATTGTCCGGTCTGACGTAGAACCCCTCGCCTGACGAAACTGGAATGCCGAACGAGCCGAGCGTTTCGCGCAGAACGAACCCGAGGGAGTCCGCGAGCGAAGCGTCTTCCGCGGCTGCGGCGATCGCTGCGGCTCCGAGTCCGGAGAGGGCGAAACTGACGGCCGGTCCCGCGACGGCGGTGAGGAATTCCTGCGAAGCTTTTCGCGGCAGCGCGATGAGGGAGGCGCAGCCTCCGAGGAGCGAAAGGGTTATGTCGCGCGTCTGGAATCCGAAGGCGCGCGCCGTCAGGGCGTGGCCGAGCTCGTGGGCGGTTATCGAGAAAAGAAGCATCGCCGCGCAGAGAAGGCCCGAAAAGAGGCTTCCTCCGCCGGTTGCGAAGAGGAAAAGCAGTATGACGAGAGAGAAGTCGAGATACAGCGGTATTCCGAAGAGTTCGCAGAGTCGGTAGCGCGATTGGAATCCGAAAAACATCGTGTTTATCCGATGGCGTTTTTCGCGGCGAGGGCCTTGACGCGGCGGGAGGTTCTCACGGCGCAGAACTCTTTTCCGCACATCGAGCAGTGGTCGTCGGCGTGCGCCTCGTCGGTGAACGCCCGCGTTTCAAGCCAGCGGCTTTTCGCGCGCTTCGGGTCGAGGGAGCAGGCGAACTGGCGTTCCCAGTCGAAGGAGGCGCGCGCGTCGGCCATCGCGTCGTCGCGGTCGCGCGCTCCGGGCAGTCCGCGCGCGACGTCGCCGGCGTGCGCCGCTATCTTGTACGCTATGCAACCGCGGTGCACTTCGCCGGCGTCCGGCAGTCCGAGATGTTCCGCGGGCGTCACGTAGCACAGGAGCGACGCGCCGTATGTCGCCGCAGCCGTCGCCCCGATGGCGCTCGTGATATGGTCGTAGCCGGGCGCTATGTCCGTCACCACCGGGCCGAGCACGTAGAACGGCGCGCCGCCGCATACGGCTTGTTCGCGCTCCATGTTCGCCTTTATCTGGTCGAACGGCACGTGGCCAGGCCCTTCGACCATTGCTTGCACGCCGCGCTTGCGGCAGCGCTCGACGAGCTCCCCGAGGACGTCCAGTTCCCCGAATTGCGCCGCGTCGGACGCATCTGCCAGACAGCCCGGCCGCATACCGTCGCCGAGCGATACCGTTACGTCGTGCTCCGCCAGTATGTCCATCACTTCGTCCCAGCGCTCGTACAGCGGGTTTCGCGACCGCTTTCCATCATCCATTCCGCCATGATCGCGCCGCCGCGGCTGACGATTCCCATTTTGCGCTTCATCGCCTCGGGTATCTGCCTTCTGAGCAGTCCGGCGTGCAGAGTCATGAAATCGACCCCTTGTTCCGCCTGCTCCTTTATGACGCCGAGCAGAAGGGCGGGATCCATGGCGGGAATGTCTCCTTTGAGCCGCGAGACCGTTTCGTACACGGGCACCGTCCCGAGCGGTTTCGGCGAGGCGTCCAGCATCCCCTGGCGGATGGATTTTACGTCCGCGCCGACGGAAAGATCCATGACGAAGTCGGCTCCGGCTTTGAGAGCGACGTCGAGTTTCTCCAGCTCGTCGCCCTTGCCGGAATGCGTCACGCTGCGCCCGAGATTGGCGTTGATCTTGGTGGAGAGCATCCTGCCTACGCCTACCGGCCTGCAGTTTGCGTGCGCAGGGTTGAAAGGTATCACGGCCGTGCCGCGCGCCACTGCATCGCGCAGCGCCGCCGCATCGATTCTCTCTTCGGCCGCTACCGCCGCCGCCGCTTCCGTTATGATGCCCTTGCGGGCCGCTTCGAGTTGCGTCATCTTTTCCTGTCCCGGATCTTTCCCGGATATCGGAGATTATACCATAATCGGCCGGTATGCCGCGTTTCGCGTTCGTGCGCACGTTCATCTGACGCCGATGGTTGTTCGTACCGGGTAGAATGGTCGGACTGGCGGGGATCGGACCCGCGACCCCAACATTAAAAGTGTCGTGCTCTACCAACTGAGCTACAGT
>JAFNRY010000306.1 GCA_017385345.1 Kiritimatiellia bacterium | reverse complement strand
GAAAATCGGCATGGAGACGCTGCGCGAAGAAGGAGTGGAGACCGATTCGCTCACAGCGCACGGGGGAATATTCAAAGACAAGGGCATAGCGCAGCAGTATCTCGCGGACGCTCTCAAAACGCCGGTTTCGTGCATGGAGACGGCGACCGAGGGCGGGCCGTGGGGAATGGCCGTCCTCGCGGCCTACTCCGCCTCCGGCGCCGGCGAGCCGCTCGAAAAGTTCCTCGGGGAGAAAGTCTTCGCCGGCGCCAAGAGCGCGACGCTCGCCCCGGAGCGCGACGGCATGGACGGATTCGACCGCTACACGGCGAACTTCAAGGAGGCCCTGAAGTGCTTGAAGCGTTGAAAGAGGAAGTCTTCCGCGCGAACGCAAGACTCGTGGAAACCGGGCTTGTAGTGCTGACGTGGGGCAACGCATCCGGCTTCGACCGCGAGACGGGGCTTGTCGCGATCAAGCCGTCCGGCGTCGATTACTCTACGATGACGGCGGACGACATCGTCGTGGTCGATCTCGACGGACACGTCGTCGAAGGCCGGCTCAGGCCGTCAAGCGACACTCCGACGCACCTCGAGCTGTACAGGAACTTCGCCGGCGTCGGCGGAATAGTCCATACGCACTCAATCGAGGCGACGGCCTGGGCGCAGGCGCGGCGCGAGATACCGTGCTACGGGACGACGCACGCCGACACGTTCCGCGGGCCGGCGCCCGTCACCCGGCCCCTGACGCGCGAAGAAGTCGAAACCGCCTACGAGCTGAACACCGGGAAGGCGATCGTCGAGCGGTTCCGCTCGCTCGATCCTCTGGAGGCGCCGGGGGTTCTCGTCGCCGGGCACGCGCCGTTCACGTGGGGCGCCAACGTGCGCGCCGCCGTGGACAACGCGGTGGCGCTCGAGGCGATAGCGAAAATGGCGCGGCTGACGGAACAGACGGCGGCGGCCCGCGAAACCGCCGCGCTGGAGGACTTCGTCGCCGCGAAACACTACTTCCGCAAACACGGCGGAAACGCCTACTACGGGCAGGTCCGGACATCCGGGGGAAAATAGGCTGCAGTAAAAAAGCAACCGCAACCAAGGAGACAGAAAATGCTGACACTGATAGACTGGCTGGCAATCGCAGCGTACTTCGCCGTTCTCGGCGGCGTCGTCGCCGTAACAATGAAACGCAGAAAAATACAGAGCGGGGAAGACCTCTTCCTCGGCGGCAGAAGCGTAGGATGGCTGGCGATCGGCGCCTCGATCTTCGCGGCGAACATCGGCTCGGAGCATCTCATCGGCCTGGCCGGGTCCGGGGCGGCGGCGGGCCTTTCGCAGTCGCACTGGGAATTCCATTCGTGGGTGCTGATCATGATGAGCTGGGTGTTCCTGCCCTTCTACTACAAGAGCGGCGTCTCCACCATGCCGGAGTTCCTCGAGCGGCGGTTCGGCCCCAAGGCGCGCTGGATCCTCTCGCTCGTATCCCTCGCCGCGTACGTGCTGACGAAGATTTCGGTGACCGTCTATGCCGGAGCGCTCTTCTTCGAGGTGATGATGCCCGAAGTTAGCCTCACGATCGGCGGCACGACGATAGGTTCGTTCTGGATCGGCGCGGTGGCGACAGTCGTTCTCGCCGGACTGTACTCCTCCATCGGCGGGCTTTCCGCGGTCGTTTACACCGATCTCGTGCAGACGGGCGTCATTCTCGCCGGCACGCTCTCCGTGACGGCGTTCGCGCTCTACCACCTCGGCCACTCCGGCATCGCGCTGGCGGACGGCTCGACGGCGCAGAGCATCGGCGACGGCTGGGCGGTGCTGAAGCAGACGATCAGGGCGACCGGCAACACGGAACAGTTCGGCCTCTGGCATTCGCTCTCGCACAAGACGTTCCCGTGGCTGGGCGTGGTCGTGGCGTCCGTGACGATCGGCATCTGGTACTGGTGCACCGACCAGTTCATCATCCAGCGCACCCTCGCGGCGAAGAACCTGCGGAACGCGCGGCGCGGCGCCATATGGGGCGGCTTCCTCAAGCTCGCGCCCGTGTTCCTCTTCCTCGTGCCGGGAATGCTCGGCTTCGCGCTACACCACAACCACGTCTCAATCGGCGGCGCGCAGTTCGCCATACCCCTCCAGACGGGCGCGGACGGCGCGGCCGCCATAAAGGGCGACACCGTGTTCCCGACCCTCGTGCAGAGCCTGCTGCCGGCCGGCTTCCGCGGCCTCGTGGTCGCCGGCATGATCGCCGCGCTGATGAGCTCGCTCGCGTCCCTCTTCAATTCCGTCTCCACCCTCTTCACGGTCGATGTGTACCAGAAGCTCAAGCCGGACACCCCGCAGAAGAAGCTCGTCGGGATCGGGCGCGCGACGACGGTGTCGATGACCGCGCTCGGCCTGCTCTGGCTCCCGATCATGAAGGCGATATCCGGCGGCGGCCTCTACCAGTACATCCAGGCGGTGCAGTCCTTCCTCGCCCCGCCCATCGTCGCCGTCTTCGTCCTCG
>JAFNRY010000305.1 GCA_017385345.1 Kiritimatiellia bacterium | reverse complement strand
TTGCGGTAGATCGTGCGCGCCGCGAGAGCGAAAGAGAAATCGCCTTTCTCGACGTCGGCGCCGATCCTCTCTCCGTACGGTTCGAGAAAATCGAGGTCGTCGGCGAGAAAAACCATGCGCGAAGAATCGAGCGATTCGATGGAATTGGTCCAGGCGCGGCGCGAAAGATCCCCTTCGAGCGTGGAACCGCTCACATGGGTCGAGGCGAGAGTCGAGCATATCGAGGACGCGTATTCGGCGGCGAAAGCGAACGCGCAGGCCGGAATCGCCGCCGCGATCGCAAGAGCCGCCGTACGGAGCGGCCGGCTCACCCGGCTTTCCCTTCCCCGGGCACGCCGAGCCTGGAGCGCCATTCCGCAGGCAGGGTCGCGAAATAGTCGCCGAGCGTCTCCGCGCGGCGTATTTCCCTGACCGAACCGTCGGGCTCGAGCATCAGCTCCGCGCTCCTGAGCTTGCCATTGTACTGGAATCCCATCGCATGGCCGTGGGCGCCGGCATCGCAGACGACGGCGAAATCGCCCGGCTCGGGGACCGGCAGTTCCCTCTGGACCGCGAACTTGTCGTTGTTCTCGCAGAGCGAGCCGGTGACGTCGAACACATCGACCGCCGGGGAACCCGCGGCGCGGCGCAGCATCTCGATATGATGGTATGCGCCGTACATGCCGGGTCTCATGAGATTGGACATCGAAGCGTCGAGCCCGATGTAGTTGCGGTACGTCCGCTTTACGTGGCGGACGCGCGACACGAGCCAGCCGTACGGGCCGGTCATGCAGCGGCCGCACTCCATGTAGAGGGCGAGAGGAGCGAGCGGCCCGCCTTCTATGCGGCGCGCGTAGGCGGCGCGTATCCTATCCGAAAGATCCCGGACGTCTATGGCTTTGTCGCCGGGACGGTATGGTATGCCGACGCCGCCGCCGATGTTGACGAAGCGCACGCGCACGCCGGTCTGCGCGTAGAGTTCGCCGGCGAGGGTGAAAAGCATCTCCGCCGTCGCCGCTATGGCGCCGGGATCGAGCTCGTTGGAGGCGACCATCGCATGGAGCCCGAAAGACTCTACCCCGGCGCGCTTCATCGCCGCGTAGCACTCGAAAAGCTGGTTTTCCGTCATCCCGAACTTGGCTTCGAGAGGCTTGCCGATTATGTCGTTGCCCACCGCCCGGCTGCCGGGATTGTACCGGCAGCACATGGTATGGCCCGAGAAAGACGTCCCCGCGCCGAGCGTGTCGAGCAGGAAGCTCCAATGGGAAATGTCGTCGAGATTCACAACGGCGCCGAGCTCCCATGCGCGGCGGAACTCCGCGGCCGGCGTGTCGTTCGACGTGAACATGATGCGGTCGCCGGCAAAACTGGCGGCGGCGGAAAGCTCGAGTTCCGGAAGCGACGAGCAGTCCGTGCCGAAGCCGAACGGTTTGAAAAGAGAGATTATTTCGGGATTGGGCGTCGCCTTGACCGCGAAATATTCGCGGTAGCCGGGATTCCACGCGAACGCTTCCGCGAACGCCCGGGCGTTGGCTTCTATGGCGGAACGGTCGTAGATGTAGAACGGCGTCGGCCAGACAGATGCGATTTCTTCGAGTTTCTCCCTGTCGAACGGTAGCGTCTTGGTCGTCATAGTCGTCGTCTCTGGTGCGCCCGGAGGGACTCGAACCCCCACGCCGGAGCAGTGGAACCTAAATCCACCGTGTCTGCCATTTCACCACGGGCGCGCTGGGATTACCTTCCTCCGGTCAGTTTCTCCTTGTGGGCGAAAAACACTTTCGCCCTGCTTGCGAGGCGCTGAGCCTCCGGGAAGTTCTTCTGCGTGGAAGCGGCCTGGAACGCCTCGAGGGCCTCCTTCTGACGGCGGTCGAGGCCTACGGGAACTTCAAAAACAATTCTCGCGTCAAGGTCGCCGGCGCCGCCGCGCGCCGAAACTATGCCTTTGCCGCGGAGCCTGAAAATCCTGCCGTTCTGCGTGCCGGACGGCAGCTTGAGCTTCGCTACGCCCTGCGGCGTCGGCACTTCCACTTCGCCCCCGAGCGCCGCAAGCGCCGGGGAGACGGGTACGTCAACTGCGAGATCGAGGCCGTTGCGCTCGAATATGTCGCCCGGGCGGACGCGCACGAGGACGTACAAATCGCCGGGCGGGCCGCCGCGCAGACCCGCCGAACCCTTGCCGGCGAGCCTAAGTCTCGAGCCGTCCTCTATGCCGGCGGGTATCCTGAGGGATATCTTCTTCGCCTCCGGCACGTGACCGCTGCCTCTGCAGGCGCGGCACGGCTTGTCGATCTTCCAGCCCTGGCCGCCGCAATCGGGGCATGTCTGGCGTATGCGGAAGATGCCGCCGCCGCCGAGGATCGCCCCGCGCCCCCCGCAGGTCCTACAGGTCACGCGCTGGGAACCGGGAGCGGCGCCCGTTCCGTGGCACTCGCGGCATTCGCCGGGTATGTTGAGATCTATCGTCCTCTCGCTGCCGAATACGGATTCGTCGAAGTCGATGTCGAGCCTGAGAGTTACATCCTCGCCCTCCTGCGGACCAGTGCCGTCGTCGCGCGAATGCCCCCCGCCGCCGAAAAAGTCGCTGAATCCGCCTCCGCCGCCGCCCCGGCCGCCGAACAAGTCGCCGAACATGGAGAATATGTCGTCCATGCTCATGCCGCCGCCACCAAAGCCGCCGAAGCCCTGGCCGTTCATACCGGCGTGCCCGAACTGGTCGTACTTCTGGCGTTTTGCGGGATCGTGCAAAACGTCGTACGCCTCGGCCGCCTCCTTGAACTTCTCCTCGGCCGCCTTGTCGCCCGGATTCCGGTCCGGGTGGTATTTCATGGCGAGCTTGCGGTACGCCGACTTTATCTCGTCCGGCGAAGCGGTTTTGGATACGCCGAGGACTTCGTAGTAATCGCGTTTTTCAGCCATTTGCCGCGGCCTCCCGCGCTTCGCCGCCGTCATCATGCGCGGCGACTTCGCCCTGGACGGAACCGGCATCCTGCCCGTTCCCCTGCGCAGCCGGCGAGCCGGAGCTTACCACGACCTGCGCCGCACGCAGCACCTTCCCCTTCAGCATCCAGCCGCGCTTGACCTCGTTGGACACCTTCCCTTCTTCGGTCTCGTCGCTCGGCAACTGCGCTATCGCTTCCATCGTCTCCGTGTCGAACGGCTTTCCGACAGAATCGAAAGGCTCCGCGCCGTGATCCTTGAGGGCCCCGAGAAATGAAACATAGACGAGTTGAACGCCCTTGACGAACGGATCGTCGGGATTCTTCGCGGTTGCGAGCGCGAGCGCGAGATTGTCCACCGCCGGCAGCATGTCGCCGAGAATGTCGGCCTCCGCGTAGCGGTAGGTATCCTCCCTGTCGCGCGCCGTGCGTTTCTTGAAGTTGTCGAAATCGGCGAGAAGACGGGCGTAGAGATCCTTCCAGTCGGGCTGCGCGCCGGCCTTCTCCCCGCCGCCCGTCTTTTCCGCGTTTTCGGTTTTTCCGGCGGCGTCCGCCCCCGCGCCCTTGGCGGAATCCGCGTCGGCGGAGTCCGCGCCGGCGGACGCGGACGCTTCCTCTTCCTTCTTATCTTTCTCGCTTTCCAACTTTACGTACCTTCTTCCGCGCTTCCCGTCTCCGGAGAATCTCATTCCTCAAGCCTTGATCTGGCCGGATTTCGCGAGCATCTTCGCTTCGACGCTCTGGATTTCGGCAAATCCCTGCGAGCTGTGCGGATTGAGTCCGTCGGACGCCTCCATAGAGCTGTCGGCCTCGTTGTAGATCGTGGCCTTGAGGCCCTTGAGGGACTCGAAGAAGATATTGCCCTTGTAGAGGCCGAGCGTTATTTCTGCCGTGGCCTTGGAGGCCCATACTTCGATGGCCGAGCGCGCGGCCTGCGTCGCGGGATCGAACCAGCGTCCGTCGTAGATCTGGTCGGCGACGAACTTGGAAAGCTGCATGAAGAGCAGCGTCGAGCGCCTGTCCATGATTCCTTCGTAGATGTATTTCAGACCCCAGGAGAGGACCTCCATGCCGGGGGCCTCGTAAACGCCGCGGCTCTTGGTGCCGATGATGCGGTTCTCGAGCGCGTGCTTCATTCCGATGCCGTTGCGCCCACCGATCTTGTTGACCTCGAGCATGACCTGGTACGGCGTCATCTTCTTTCCGTTGACCGCGGTGCAGCGCCCTTTCTCGAACTTGAGGACGACCTTCTCGATTTTCGCCGGGGCCTTCTCGGGCCACACGCCCATCGTCGGTTTGACGATGCGCATGGAGGTTTCCATCGACTCGAGATCCTCCGCTTCGTGCGAAAGGCCCGCGAGGTTGGCGTCGGTCGAATATTTCTTCTTCGTGCCGACGAAGGCGACGATGCCGCGCTTGGCGAGGAACTCGACCATCTGTGTGCGGCCGGGGAACTTCTTGAGGAGGTCCGCGTCGCGCCATGGGGCGTAGACGCC
>JAFNRY010000304.1 GCA_017385345.1 Kiritimatiellia bacterium | reverse complement strand
CACAATGTCGCTGTTTGCCAGCAGTATTTCGTTTAGTTCCTTGTTGTTGTTCCAGCATCCCGAAGTTATGGGTTGGGAAGGATTGGTTTCGCGCGCCCAAAGGAACGTTTTGCGCAGAAGGGGCAGCGACCGCGCTCCGAGCATGTTGGTCGGTTCGTTGTAAAGATCCCATGCCAATATGCGCGGATCGTTTTTGTGGTGTCCAATGACATCCCTGACGAATTTTTCGAGTTTGGGATGTTCGCGCGGATCGACGACCATCGTATGGCCGGGAGAAGGGCTCCAGGCCCATGCGTACCATCCTTCCAGCGGTTCAGGTTGGGGCCCCGCCACGGGATCCCTGTTTACGCCAAAGGCGCAATCGTCGAAGAACACCGGCATCGCCGCGACGCCCGCTTCTTCGCAAATCGCGAGAAACTCGTCCAACCTGCGCATGAATCCGCCGGGATCGCTTTCATACACCTTGTACTGCATTACAAAACGCACGCAGTTGAGCCCGGTTCCGGTCATGAGCGCAAGTTCATTTCTGATAAGATCCGGCGACCAGCTTGACGCGTCCCACATGGCCGTGTAGTTTATTGCGTTTGCCGGGATGTAGTTGACGCCGCAAATCCACGTGTTGCCGCGGTTGGCGGCCCATGCGGCGGCTTTCTCCACGCTCCAGCGCGGCGCGGCGGCGGCCTGCGCGGCGGCGGTCAATGCGATCGTCGTCGCAAGCAAGGTTGCAACGCGGGCCGGAGCTTCGATCCTTTTTCCGTTTCGGGCGGCTCTTATTTTCATTCGTGACGATGTACGCCTCATCATCTTTTCCTCCTTGCGTTGTTTCGGGCGACTCATATTTTCATTCGTGACGATGTCGCATTGTCGTTGCCGCGGTTCCCGCTGTCGCGCGCCCTTGGCCCTCGGCTTCCCCGCTATGCGCCCTGCTGCAGCTCCCGAAAATAGGCGATTGTTTTCGACAGGCCGTCGCGAAGCGGTATTTTCGGCTCCCAGTCGAGCAGTTTGCGCGCAAGCGTTATGTCCGGCTTGCGCCGTTTGGGATCGTCTGCCGGAATCGGCCTGAACACAAGGCGCGATTTAGACTCCGGGATCTGGAGCAGCGTCTCTTCGGCAAGCTGTTTTATTGTGTATTCGCCGGGATTCCCGGTGTTGACCACCGGCGCGCCCAATCCGTGCCTGCTGCAGAAAGCGTCGATTTTCTCGCGCGGCAGCTCCATGAAGCGGCGCATCGCCTCTATCAGATCGTCGCAATATTGGAACGAGCGCGTCTGCATCCCGTCTCCGAAAAGCGTTATGTCTTCGTTCTGGAGAGCCTGCATGATGAAGTTGGATATGACGCGCCCGTCCTTCGGATGCATGTTGGGCCCGTAGGTGTTGAATATGCGCACCATGCGAACGTCCACTCCGTATTCCCGCCTATAGTCCGCCGCGAACGTTTCGGCGCACCTTTTCCCCTCGTCGTAGCACGAGCGTATGCCGATGGTGTTGACGTTTCCCCAGTATGTTTCGACCTGCGGGTGCACCAGCGGATCCCCGTACACTTCGCTCGTGCTCGTGTGGAGAATGCGCGCCTTGGTCTTCAGCGCCAGATCGAGCATGTTCATCATTCCGAGCACGCTCGCTTTCATGGTCTCGACAGGATTGTGCTGGTAGTGGACCGGACTTGCCGGGCAGGCGAGATTGTATATCTCGTCGAACTGCCCCCAGAACGGTTGCGTGACGTCGTGCAGCACGAAGGAGAAGCGTCTGTTGTCAAGAAGCGTCTCGATGTTTTTCTTCGTGCCGGTGAAAAGGTTGTCGAGGGCCGTGACCTCATAGCCGTCGTCGAGAAGCCTTCTGCACAGATGGCTTCCCAAAAAACCGGCCGCTCCCGTGACAAGGGCCTTGCGTGGCAGTTTTATTTCCATGTCAAACTCCTCCTTTTGCGTTCGCGGTCGCCTTGAGCGCCGCTTCGATCGATTTGTCCATGTCGTAGTATTTGTATTCTCCGAGCCGCCCGCCCGCCGTCAGTCCCTCGTATTTGGCGGCTTCGACCTTGTATGCTTCGGCGAGCGCGCGCGATTCCGCGTTTTCCACTGGATAGTACTGTTCGTCGCCGGGCTTCCATTCCGCGGGATATTCGCGCATGACCACGGTTGCCGGCGCTTCCATCGTCTTCTTGTCCTCGGGGTGGTAGTGCTTGAATTCGTGTATTCGAGTGTATGGAACTTCGGCCTCGGTATAGTTGACCACGGCCGTCCCCTGGAAATCGCGCACCGGAAGAATCTCTTTCTCGAATCTCAGCGTTCTCCACGGAAGACGGCCGAACTTCCAGCCGAAAAGCGCGTCTATCGGGCCGGACCAGTACACGGGGACGCTTTGCGGCAGTTCGTCGCCTCCTGCCTTGAATTTCCCGTTTTCGAGCCTCGCCTCGACGTTGCAACGCAGCGTTATGCCGCTGTGATCGAGCATTCTGTCGAACATCGAATTGTATCCGGCAAGCGGTATGCCCTGGTTGGTGTCGTTGAAGTAGTTTGTGTCCCAGTTTTCGCGCACCGGCACGCGCTTTATGACGGACGGGTCGATATCTTCCGGCGCCTTGCCCCATTGTTTCGATGTGTAGCCGCGGAAGAACGCGTCGAAAAGCGCCCTTGAACGCGCCTCGTCGGCCATGAAGCCCGCCACTTCGCCCGGCGAGAGCTCCACGCCGAAGAATTTGTTGATCAGCGCGAGTCCGAGCGGAAGAAAATACGTTTTGCCTTTATAGTTCGCGAGGACTTTGTGCTGGTATCCATTGAAATCCGCAAACCGCCTTGCGAAATCCCAGACTTCCGGGATGTGCGTGTGGAATATGTGAGAGCCGAACGAATGCACCTCGATTCCGGTTTGCGGGTCGGTTTCGCATCTGACGTTCCCGCCCGGCGCGGCCCTGCGTTCGAGCAGCAGAACCTGTCGTCCCGTCTCGGCGAGACGCCTGGCGACCGTACACCCCCATATCCCGGCGCCGGCGACTATTGCATCAATCGTCATTTTCGTCCTTTTGCAGTTTTGCGTGTATTGGTACAGACTGGAGATATAATATCAAAATCTCGGCTCGAGGGCGCTTTGTCGCGGTTGCGGGATGGCCGCGCTTCCTCCGGCCAGTTGTCCAGCAGCCGTGCGAGCAAGGCGGACGATTTGACCCCGGGCGCGGTTTCTATGGAACTGTTTACGTCGAGCACGTCGGCGCCCGTCGCCGCCGCATCGCGGATGTTGCCGGCGCAAAGCCCCCCGGCGAGAACGGTTTTGCGGCCCTGCGCCTTGAGCGTCGCCACCCGCGACCAGTCGGCGAGCGCGCCCGTTCCTCCATTCTTTCCGTCCCGCCGGCCGTCGATAATCACGGCGTCTTCTGCGCCGCCTTCGCGCTTCTCGTCGAGCCGCCAGGTCTCGCAACCGGCGCTTTTCGCCGCCGCTACCGCTTCGTCGCTGTATCCTCCGTGAAGCTGAACGATGTCCAGCGGCGTCTTGGCGGCCATGTCGAGCATCTCCTCGACCGGGTTTCCCGCGAATACGCCAGCGATGCGCACGGCGCTTTCGCGCCTCGCCGCGGCGGCCACTGCGCGCGCCGTTTCGAGCGTGACCCGCCGCGGAGACAGCGGCGCGAATATCACGCCTATGACGTCCGCGCCGAGCCTGACCGCCTCCGCCGCGAATGCGGCATCGGCGACACCGCATATCTTGAGCTTGGGTTTCACGCGAGCAGCGGGCCTTCGATGGCGCCTTCTTTCAAAAGTCGCTCCACGAGAGCGGAACCTACGACGAATCCGTCGGCGTGCGCGCTTACTTCGGCCGCCTGCGCCGCGGTCGAAATCCCGAAGCCCGCGGCGACGGGGAGGTGCGTCGCGTTTCGTATTTCGTCGAGCCTCGCGACGAGATCCGCCGGCAGTTCGGCGCGCGCGCCGGTGACGCCTTTGACGGTGATTGCATAAAGGAATGTGTTTTCCAGTCCCTCCGCGCAGCGCTTCACCCGTTCGAGCGGCGTGTTTGGCGCTATAAGCGGTACGTACGATATTCCGTGCGGTCGCAGAACCCTTAGCAGTTCCTCGCGCTCTTCGAGCGGTAGATCGACGCAGAGAACCGCGTCGATCCCCGAAGCTTCAGCCTCGTCTGCGAACTTCTCCAGTCCTTTGGCGTATATCACGTTGTAGTAGGAAAAGAGGACGAAGCCGGTTTCGGGATGGCGCTTGCGAAGACGTTTCGCGGCGGCGAGCACGTCGTCGAGAGTCGTGCCGTTTTCAAGCGCCTTGTAAGCGGCCGTGCGTATCGTCGCGCCGTCGGCGAACGGATCGGAGAAGGGCACTCCGAGCTCGATCGCGTCCGCGCCGCCCGCGACGAGCGCGTCAACCGCCGCTTCGCTCTTCTCCATGTCGGGGCAGCCCATCGTGATGTACGCGACGAACGCCCCGCGCCCCTCCGCATTCGCCTTTGCGAACGCCTTTGCGATTCTTCCTTCCGCATTCATGATTCCACCGCCTTTCCGAGATTCATTATCGTATCCATGTCCTTGTCGCCGCGACCGCTGAGATTGACGAGCAGCAGCGCGTCGCGTGGCAGCGCCGGTGCGCGTTTGATTGCCTCGGCGAGAGCGTGGCTCGATTCGAGCGCCGGGATTATCCCTTCGAACCTGCAAAGCGCCTTGAAGGCCGCCACCGCCTCGTCGTCCGTCGCCACT
>JAFNRY010000031.1 GCA_017385345.1 Kiritimatiellia bacterium | reverse complement strand
TCCCGCCGCAGAAGTGCGCCGCTTTCGAATGGCTGCCGGGCGGCGAAGAAGCATACAAGCGCGAAAACGAAGAGTTCGAGCGCCAACTTGGCGCCGCCGCCAAAATCCTCGGCATCAGCGGAAAAAGGCAATGATTCACAGCGAAGGAGCAAGCGATGGAACCGGACGATGCACAAGCCGTGCGCAGAGCCGGAACGGGAACCGGAGACGGGCGGCGATTTGATATAATACGGGCATGAGGTTCGCGTATCCTGCATTTTTGGCGTTCGCGGCGTTGATGCCGGCGATTGGGGCGTATTTCGCCCTGCTGGCCGCAAGGCGCGAAAAGGCTCTCGCACGGCTTTCCCCGGTCCCCGGCGGGCGCGGCTCCGGTTCCGCGGGCAAGGCGCAGCTCTTTCTCGCGTGCGCCGGCCTCGCTCTCGTGTTTTTCGCCGCTGCGCGGCCGCAATGGGGCAAATCTCTGGAAAAAACCGTCGCCGGAAGCAGAAACGTAGTGGTGGCGATCGACGTATCGCGATCAATGCTCGCCGCCGACGTGCGGCCGAACCGGCTCGAGCGCGCCAAGGCCGACGTGGCCGATTTGATAGATTCGCTCGACGGCGACCGCTGTTCGATAGTCGCCTTCCGCCGCACGGGCGCGGCGCTATGCCCCCTCACGACCGACCGCGGATTCCTGCGCAGCGCGCTGGAGTCGCTTTCGCCAGATTCAGCGCCACGCGGCGAGACGGATCTCGGCAGCGCGATCCGCGAATCGCTCCAGGTAATTTCCCAGATCGACGGCGCCGGCGGCGAAAAAGCCGACCACAGCGCCATAATCATAATCTCGGACGGCGGCGACCTGCGCGGGGAGGCGCTGAAGGCGGCCGAACACGCGAAACGGCGCGGAGTGCCTATTTTCACGGTAGGCATCGGAGATCCGTCCAAAGCCGCGCCCATACCATCCGACGACGGCGGCAACATGATGTTCGACGGCAAGCAGGTAACGGTACGGCTTGAAGAAAAGGCGCTGAAGGAAATAGCGGAAGCCTCTGGGGGGAGGTACGTGCCGCTGGCGACGGCGCGCACGGCGGAGACCACGCTTGGCGCGATATACAGAAGTTTTCTGCGCCAAGTCGCCATAAAAGAGCAGAACGAAGAAGACGAAAGGCTGGCGGAACAGTATCTGCCGTTTTTGGCCGCGGGGCTTTCGCTTCTGCTCGCCGGCGCCGCGCTTTCACGAGGCAGGAGCGCGAAACCCACCGCCGGCGAACCGGCCGCCCGGCCCGGAGCCGCCAAACTTCAAACCGCCGCCGCAATTTGAACCGCCACCAAAGGATTTGAACCGCCATCAAAGGAGGAAAAAACATGGAAGAGAAAATCAAAGCCAAACTCGAAGAGCTGCGCGCCGGCCTGCAGGCAGACGGCGGAGATCTCGAACTCGTTGCAATCGAGGGCAAAACGGTGAAATTGCGCCTGACCGGCCACTGCGGGTCGTGTCCGTTCGCGATGATGACGCTGAAACAGGGGATTGAAACGGCTCTTCAGGAGATCGACCCCGGCATAACCGTCGATAGAGTGGAAGACTGAAGATGGAAACCATCGACATAACGCTCGCCGGGGTAGGCGGGCAGGGGATCATACTGGCGGCGGACCTGCTGGCGGACGCCGCGGCCCGCGCCGGACTGGACGTGAAGAAGAGCGAAATCCACGGCATGGCGCAACGCGGCGGAAGCGTCGTGTCGCAGGTGCGAATAGGGGACAAGGTCGCTTCGCCGATAGTGCAACACGGCAAGACGGGCATACTGGTGTGTTTCGACAAGCTCGAGGCCGTCCGCATGTCGCAAACGCTCAAGCCGGGGGGCGTGGCGATAGTGAACAACATGTATCTGACCCCGGTCACGGTTTCTTCTGGCCAGCAGTCCGACGTGGAGGATCTGGACGGGAGAGTGCGCGCGATACCCGGGGTGAAACTCGTGGACGCGCCGGCGCTTGCGGCGCGCGCAGGCGGGGCGAGAGCGATGAACATGGTCCTCGCCGGTGCGCTTTCCGCGTTCTGCCCCGTGCCGGAAGAATATTGGCGCGAGGCGGCGGAAGCCTTGTTCGCCGGCCCCAAGGCCAAGTTCCTGGAAATGAACATGAAAGCGTTCGCGCTCGGCCGGGAAAGCGTCGCGGGTTGAGCGAAAGCCTCGAGAGGCTGCAAAACGCGATTGCGCGCTCGGGCGCGGCGTCGCGACGCGGGGCGGCCGCGCTCGTCGAGGCCGGGCGGGTTACGGTGGACGGCGCGACGGTCGTTGAACCGGGCGCGCAGATCGACCCGCGCACGGCGAAAATAGCGATCGACGGCAAGCCGCTGGCGGCGCCCGAGCGCAAGCGAACGATCATCATATACAAGCCGGCGGGCGTGCTTTCGACCATGGACGATCCGCGCGGCGGCACGACGGTAGCCGACCTGCTGCGCGGCAAACTGGCGGAAAGGCTCGTCCCCGCCGGCCGGCTGGACCGCGACAGCGAGGGCCTCATGGTCATGACGAACGACGGCGCCCTCGCGCTGCGCCTCACGCATCCTCGCTTCGGGCACGAAAAAACGTACATCGTCCGCGCGGCAGGACGATGGTCGGAAGAGAAACTCGCCATACTGCGGGGTCCGGTGGAAATGCCGGACGGATACACGACCAGACCGGCCAGGGTGAACCTGCTGCGCCAGGGGCGCGACAACGTCTCAACGCTCGAATTCATACTCAACGAAGGCAGGAAAAGGCAGATACGCTACATGTGCTCGGCGGCGCACTTGACCGTGCTGACCCTGAAGCGCGTCGCCATAGGAACGCTGCGTCTCCCGCCGGACATGAAACCGGGGGAATGGCGCGAACTGACGGCAAACGAAATAGACAGGCTGGGCGAACCGGCCGGAACGGAGCGGAGATGTATTGCTTCGACACGGACAAAGGCGCAGTGGTGAACGTCCGGGTCGCGCCGCGATCGTCGCGGCCGGGGCTCGACGGAATCGCGGGGGACGCGCTGAGAGTGAGAGTGAAGTCGGCCCCGGTGGACGGAAAGGCCAACAAAGAATTGCTGGAAACCGTCGCCGAGGCGTTCGGACTTGCGAAGTCGCGCGTTTCGTTCGTATCCGGCGAGACGTCGAAAAACAAAAAACTGCTTCTGGCGGGCGTTACGGCGCGCGAAGTCGAGGAGGCGGCGGGAACATGATTGCCATCAAAGGCGGGCTCGTAATCGACGGGAGCGGGGCCGGAGCGTACGAAGCGACGGTGGTCGTCGAAGGCGACAAGATAACGGACGTGACGCGCGAAGAAGTCGCCGGAGCGGAAACGTTCGACGCCGCGGGATGCATAGTTTCGCCCGGTTTCATCGATTGCCACGCGCACTCGGACGCATATCTCGTCCTCGAGCCTTCCGCGCCTTCGAAGATCTCGCAGGGAATCACGACGGAGATAAACGGCCAGTGCGGCGGCAGCATAGCGCCGCGCTACGGCGAAGCGCGCCTTTCATCCGACTGGGCGAGCCTTCTCGGGGAGAGGCTGACATGGCATTCCCTCGCCGAATACCGCGAAGCGCTTGAAGCGGCCGGCCCCGGAGTGAACACCGTGCAGTTCACGGGGCACAACACCTTGCGTTCGTCAGTCGTCGGATACGCCGGGCGCCCGGCGACGGAAGACGAAATGCGCGAAATGGAGCGGATGCTCGCGCAGACGATGGACGAAGGCGCGCGAGGGCTGACGACGGGATTGATATACCAGCCAGGCAAATACTCGACGCCGCGCGAAGTAGAGAGGCTGGCGAAGGTCGCGGCGGAACGCGGCGGCCTCTACGCGACGCACATGCGCTCGGAAGGAGACGAAATACTCGAAGCGATCGACGAAACGGCGCGGCTGGCGAGAGCGACCGGAATACGCGCCGAGATTTCGCACCTCAAAACGGCGGGGCGGCGCAACTGGGGGAAGATCGACGCCGTGCTCGAAAAGATCGAAGCGGGCATGGCAGAAGGCGTGTTCCTCGGATCGGACAGGTATCCGTACTGCGCGGCGGGGACGGATCTCGACGTGGTGCTTCCGGACTGGGCGCAAGAGGGGGCGGCGAAGGCGGAATGCGAACGGCTCTCCGACGCGACGCTCCGCGAACGCATAACGCGCGAAATCGACGAATCCGGGCGCGACTGGACGACCGTAGCGATCGGCGGGACGTGGCACCCCTGCAACAAAAAATATTCCGGCAGGACGG
>JAFNRY010000303.1 GCA_017385345.1 Kiritimatiellia bacterium | reverse complement strand
GTTCGATTTTTCCGGGCTGGAGTACATATCGTCCGCGGGGCTGCGCATACTCATGACGGCGCACAAGGCCGTGGCGGCTTATGGCGGCTCTATCTCCGTCCTCCGCCCGAACGCGATGGTCAAAGGCGTGTTCGCCATGACCGGTCTTTCCGACGTATTCAAGATCGTAGAGTAAGACCATGAAGCGCCGGCTTATACTCGCTCTGTCGATGCTGACGCTGTACGCGGCGCTCATGGCCGTGATGTGGGCTATCGACACGCGCCAGGCTCGCGACAAGACGGAATGGCAGCTCGATTTCGCCGTGATGGATTTTCATGACACAGTGTCCGGCGCGATCGACACCATGCTTGGATACGTGGCGCGAGCGGCAGTCAGGCGTGTCGGCCGCGCGCAGCATATCCCGATGGACCGCATGGCGGCCTGCGCGAAGGATCTCGACATAGACGAGGTGAACGTCGTAAGCCGGAGCGGGCGGATAATAGCGTCGAACGATCCGCATTGCATGGGCGTGGAGATGGCGGGCGATCCGGTCATGGAGCCGTTCATGGCGCTTACCAACGGCGTGACGGCGACCGTTTCGCAGCCGTTTAGGCCGAGCGCGAGCAATCCCGCATTCCGCGCCAAATACCTCGGAGCGGCCTTCCCGGGCGGCGACGGTTTCGTCCAGATCGGGCTCGACGAGCAGCGTCTCGCCAAAATGCTGCCATCGATTCTCGGCTACATTTTCGACCAGTGGTTGCTCGGGAGGACCGGATTCTTTCTCTGCGCCGACATGGAGACGGGCGGGTTGATATCGAATCCGTCGCGCCACCTCGACGAAGCGCGCACGCTCGACGAGGCGGGCTACGACATCGAGTCGGCGAAAGAATACGAGGGCGTCATGGACAGCACCGTCCACGACGCCGGCGGCACGTTCGTCCAGACTCTTTTCGGAGAGAAATGCTACTGCAGGGCTTTCCAGTTTGGCGGCCACCGTTTTGTAGCGGCGCTGCCGGAACGCGAGTTTTTCGACACGCGGAACATCGTAGCCGGAGTGTTCGGCCTGCTGCTTTTCGCCGTGCTCGGGATATTCGCGTTTTTCATCGACAGGATTTGCTGCTATACGGACAGAATCAAGGCGTTCTACGCTGCTGAGGCGGCAGCCCGCTCGAAAGACATGGAGATCGCGGCTATGATCCAGAACTCTGCCCTCCCGGCCAGGCCGCCGCAGAGTCCGTACTTCGCCATCTACGCCGCCATGTCGCCGGCGCGCGAGGTCGGCGGGGATTTCTACGACTATTTCCAGCTCGATTCCTCGCATATTGCCTTCCTTGTCGCCGACGTGAGCGGAAAGGGCGTCACGGCGGCGCTCTACATGATGAACGCCAAGACTTTGATCAAGGACGCGCTTCTCGCTTCGCACGGCCCGGCGGCCGCTTTCGACAGGGTGAACGACGAACTCTGCCGCAACAACTCGGCGAACATGTTCCTTACCGCGTGGGCCGGCGTTCTCGATCTCGAGACAGGAGAACTGGTG
>JAFNRY010000302.1 GCA_017385345.1 Kiritimatiellia bacterium | reverse complement strand
GGGCATGGAATGGCCCGCCGTCATCGTGCCTTGGTGCTCGGACGGAATGTTCCCGTCGGCGAAGTCCGTCGAAGAATCGAGGCTCGATGAAGAGAGGCGTCTGTTCTACGTGGCCATGACGCGCGCGAAGGATTTTCTCGCGCTCTTCGCGCCGCAGTACAAGCGCACGCCGGAAGGCGGATGCTATCCCGTGGATCCTTCGCCGTTCGTACGGGCGATACCGCGCGAACTTCTCGACGGGCGGCGGATATACCAGCAGGCGCCGCAATTTACTGTGGGCGCCGGCTACGGCGGGCGCGGCGGCTATGGCGGCTACGGCGGACGGGGCGGCTACGGAGGCTACGGAGGGCGTGGCGGACAGAGCGGATCAGGATGGAAAACGACGTGGCGAAGATGACGGAGCCGTCGGCTCCGCGCAGGCCCTGGGCCGTACTGCCCGGAGAATGGCCGGGCATTCTCGCCAGGTACGGCGCGAAACCGTACCGCGCGGAGCAGATACTGCATTCGCTCTACCGCGACATGATCAAGACATGGGACGCCGCCACGACGCTTCCAGGCGACTTGCGCGGCGCGCTCGCGGAGAACATGCCGTTTACGAAAGCGGAGATCCTCGCGCGGAGCGAATCGACCGACGGAACGCGAAAACTGCTCGTCGGCTTCGAAGACGGAGCGAGCGTCGAAACGGTGCTTATTCCGGCGACGGGGCGGTTCACGCAGTGCATCTCGACGCAATCCGGCTGCGCAATGGGATGCGCATTCTGCGCCAGCGGCTCGCTCGGACTTGCAAGATCGCTGACGGCCGACGAAATAACGGCGCAATACATGGCGGGGCGGGAATACGGAGAAATCACGAATCTCGTGCTGATGGGCATGGGGGAACCGTTCGCGAACTACGACGCGACCATGCGCGCGCTGCGGCTGATAAACGCCGGCAAGGGGCCGAATCTCGGCGCGAGACACATAACAATCTCGACTTGCGGCGTAGTGCCGGGCATCGAACGTCTCGCGGACGAAGGCGTCCAGTTCGAGCTTTCCGTCTCGCTGCACGCGGCCAACGACGCCCTGCGGCGCGAATTGATGCCGGTGGACAGGCGCTGGCCGCTCGACGAACTGCTCGGAGCGTGCGCGGCGTACACGAAAAAGACGAAGCGCGCGGTCACGTTCGAATACACCGTGATACGCGGCGTCAACGATTCGCGCGCGGACGCGGAGGAACTGGCAAGGCGGGTGCGGGGCGTGCCGCTGGCGAAGGTGAATCTCATCCCTATGTCGCCGGTATCGCACCGTCCGGACTTCAAAACCCCGGACGAAGGAACTCTCATGATGTTCCTCGACACACTCATGAAGAACCGCGTCCAGACAACGATCCGCCGTTCGCGCGGGAAAGACGCCGACGCCGCCTGCGGCCAGCTCAAACTGCGCACGGCCGCGAAAGGAGCAATGCCGGAATGAACCGAACGACAAAACTCGCCGCCGCCGCCCTTCTCGCGGCCGCCATGCTCATCCCGCAGAACGCTCCGGCCGAAATGACGGACGAGGTGAATCCGTTCATCGGCTGCATAACGCAGGACCCCTCGAGCGTGCACGGCCTCGGGAAGACCTTCCCCGGAGCCACGACGCC
>JAFNRY010000301.1 GCA_017385345.1 Kiritimatiellia bacterium | reverse complement strand
GGTCGCGAGCACCCCTCATCCTCCTCAATCCCTTTGTACATCGGCATTTCAGCCCATCAGAGTGAAGGGTGAGGGGATAAAGTCAAAATGACGTAAGAATCCCTATTAATGCACAATTATGAAGTGTTATTTGTTTTTGGCCAATCCTATGTTGACGACTCAGGCTGTTGCGGTGAGTCTGGGCGTTTCGCGCAGAGCCGTGGCAAAAAGTATCGCAGGTCTCCAGTCTTCTGGTCGTTTGCGGCGCGTAGGGCCTGACAAGGGCGGATATTGGGAAGTCTTGAAGGACGGGAAGTGAAGGATATTGCGCGGATAGATGTAAAGCCTGCTTTCGAAGAGCGGAACGTGCCGGTCGCGCTGGCGACGGACGAAAATTACCTGCCGTATCTTAAAGTCGCTATCAATTCCGCGATTGCGAACTCCCCCGGAAGCAACCTGGACATCATAGTGCTTTGCGCCGGCATCCCGGAGGATGCGGTCCGGACGTTCGTCGCCGGATATGCCAGTGTCGGCAACGCATCTGTGAGATTTGTCGATATTTCGGATGAACTGGAAACGTCCGGGCTTTCGGGCTACAAACAGACGGCCAGACTGCCGCTGTCGGCGTGCTATAGGCTGCTTCTGCCGCGCGTTCTCGCCGCATACGATAAGGTCGTGTACATAGACGTGGACGTTGCCGTGTGCCGCGACCTCGGCGAGCTGTATGCGACAGATGTTGGCGACAACTATTTCGCTGCCGCGAAAGACGTGGTTTACACCACAAAGCCCGAATATGTTTCTTGGGCGAGAAAGTGGGGATTCGCGGAATGGGACGGCTACGTCAACGTTGGCGTTCTGGTCGTGAATCTGGAGCGTTTCCGCCGCGAGCCGGTCTTGGACAGGCTCAAGGAGATCGTTTTCGAAGCGGCTAAATGGAACTGCGCTCAGGACGCCCTGAACTTCGTCTGCAAAGGGGCGATCGCGCCGCTCGATCCGCGCTGGAACGTGCAGCTCGGCGACTACTGCCTTGAAAAGCAGATCGCTTTGACAGGCGAAGAGATGTGGATTGCGCATTTCACCGGCGGACAAAAACCGTGGAAACATCCGGAGCGTAGGTTCTCGCATCTTTGGCTTCGGCACAAGGACGGGTGCGGCCAGGCCAGGCGCCATGCGGAGGAGAATAGGGACGCGATTCTGAAAAATTACGTGAAACTCGCCCGCTTCATCCACGATGGCGAGAGGGTGCTGGATTTTGCGCCGATTGACCCTTCGTCCGCCGCCGCGCTATCTGAAAACTCGCTTGCGGCGGATGTCATTACGGTGGCGGAATTCTCGAAGGGCGCATTGGATGGCTTTCCCGATTTCCATTTCGACGCGATCATGGTTTCCGCGCTGGCCGACGGTAGCGTGCGGTTGAACGAACTCATGAAAATCCTGCCCGCGCTCTGGCGCGTTCTCATGCCCGCAGGCAGGCTGCTGGCGATAGTTTCCGATCCGTTGGCGCAACTGTGCGCCGGGAGGGTTGGGGCGTATCTGATTCCGGAGCCTCCGATCAAGGGCGTGGGCAATCCTGGCGTGACGCTTGCGGTGTTTATGCGCAACCCGCTTGTCGGCAGAGGCGTGCCATACCGCGAAACCTCGTGGGTGGTGCCGGAAGATCCCGCATACAACATGAACGCTTTCGCGCGCAGCTATCTAAACCCATGGCTGATTCGCGGAATCGTATCCGGGTGCGGACGCGCTCGCCTGTCGAACCCGGAGGCGATGTCTGCCGTCCGAAACGAGATACTTGCCACCTATCCTGCCGATTCCGTCGATTATGGTGCGGCGCTTTGCGGCAAAATCTATGCGGCCAAGACGGATATGACGGATGTATTCCTCCCGCTTGTGGAAAAATATTGCGCCATCGCGCACCCAAAACCGCACCAGCTCCGCTGGCAGATTTCCAATGCGTTCGCCTTGGCCGCCCATGCGCAGAAGTTCGGCAATTTCGACATTGCGGAGCAGTG
>JAFNRY010000300.1 GCA_017385345.1 Kiritimatiellia bacterium | reverse complement strand
GATATAATTCCGGCGGCGACAGATAGAAAAACACTATGAAACCAGTTGCAGTAGTTCCTCGCAAATACATGGCGGCGTTCGCCATGCTCACGGCCTGTTTCGCGCTCTGGGGCGTGCTGAACAACATGACGGACAATTTGGTCCCGGCCTTCCAGAAGATATTCATGACGAGCCAGTCGACGGCAGGCTACGTGCAGGTGTCGTTCTACGGCGCGTATTCGGTCATAGCGCTGTTCGCGTCGTTTCTCATCCAGAAGCGCGGGTACCGTGCTGGCGTTCTCGCCGGTCTGGGCGTTTACTGCCTCGGTGCACTGCTGTACGTGCCGGCGTGCATAACGCAGAGTTTCTGGACTTACATAACCGGCATTTTCGTAGTGGCCGGAGGCTGCGCGGTGTTGGAGACGACGTGCAATCCCTACGTCCTCGCCCTCGGCGACGAATCGACTGCGGTGAGGCGGCTGAACTTTGCGCAGATGTTCAATCCGCTTGGATCGTTTGCCGGAATCGTTCTTGCGCAGCAGCTCATACTCGCGCACTTGAATCCCGCGACCGAGGAGCAGCGGCGCGCCATGGCGCCCGAAACGCTTGCCGGAATCGTGCACGACGAACTGTTCTGGGTCTGCGTGCCGTACGTCGGACTTTGCGCGATAGCGGCCGCAATATGGTTCTTTTTCCTTTTCTCGAAGCGCACGGAGGTGGACAAGGCCGGCGGCGACGGCACCTCGATACGGACTGCTCTTGCGATACTGGCGCGTTCGCCGCGTTGGTACTGCGGAGTGGTTGCGCAAGTGTTCTACGTCGGCGTGCAAATCGCAGCGTGGACGTGGATGAACGTCTATTGCCAGAAGGAGCTGGGTGTTACGCCGGCCCAGGGCGCGTCTTACTATCTGATAGCGCTCAGCATGTTCATCGTCTGCCGCTGGATATGCACATGGCTGATGAAGTGGTTCGAGCCTGCGAAGATGATGGCGGCGTTTGCGGCGGGAGCGATAGCCGCGACCGCCGGCGTCATATATCTGCCGACAAAAATCCTCTTCACAGCCGGCTCCCTGCCGTTCTCGGCCAACATAATCTGCCTTTGCGCCATGAGCGGCTTCATGTCGCTGATGTTTCCGACTATATACGGAATCGGACTGGGCGGCATCGATCCGCGCGCGCACAAGCTCGGCGCGGCCGGACTGATAATGGCGATTGTCGGCGGCGCGCTGCTGACACCGTGGATGGCGTCGGTGATCGGCGATCCGCAGAGCGCGTGGTGCGCGATCCTGCCGGATTCGTTCAGTCGCGAGTTCGACGTCAATCTCAGGCTTTCGCAGGCGTCTCTGCGCGCATCGTTCGCCATAGCGGGCATCTGCTTCGCTGTGGTGCTGGCGTACGCGGCGGCGTTCAGCGGCAAAAAGGAGAAAAAATGAAAGAATCCCAGACGGTATTCACGAACAATCCGTTCCCGCGCGTTGGAATAAGGCCCATCATCGACGGCCGCAGGCGCGGCGTGCGCGAGTCGCTCGAAAAGCAGACCATGGACATGGCCAAGACGGCGGCCAAGCTGATTTCGGAAAACCTCCGCTACCCCGACGGCACGCCGGTCGAGTGCGTCATAGCGGACACCACCATAGGCGGACGCTTCGAGGCGGCGCAGTGCGCCAACAAGTTCGCAGCGTCCAACGTCGGGGTTTCGCTGAGCGTCACTCCATGCTGGTGCTACGGCACGGAGACCATGGATCTCGACGACAGGATTCCCAAGGCGGTGTGGGGTTTCAACGGCACCGAGCGGCCCGGCGCCGTATATCTCGCCTGCATGCTCGCCGGCTACGCGCAGCGCGGGATGCCGGCCTACGGCATCTACGGCCGCGAAGTGCAGGATCGCGACGACAAGTCGGTTCCGGAGGACGTCAAGGAGAAGATTCTGCGCTTCGTCAAGGCCGGTCTCGCCGTGGCGATGATGAAGGGCAAGAGCTATC
>JAFNRY010000299.1 GCA_017385345.1 Kiritimatiellia bacterium | reverse complement strand
CATCGCCCAGTCCTCCGGCGTCGATGCGAGCCGCACTTCCGTTCCGAAAGACCCGATCCCCTTCCCGAGCCACATGTCGCCGCGCCATACTTGATTCGCTATTTCGCCGAGACGAGCCCGAAGCGCCGCGAATCCTTCCGGGAAAAATCCGAAGCCCGCCACGGCCGCCAGCTTCTCGCGCAATGCGTCCGCCGGAAGCGCGAACACGACCATGGCGGAGCAAAGAAGCGTCGCCATCAGCACGCCCGCCCAGTATTTGAACATGTCGGAAACATCGCAGGCGATCCAGACATAGGAGGCGGAAACGATCGCGACGAAGAGAATGGCGATTGCAAAGACCGACGCCACAAGCGGCGGCGCGAGGACTATCGTCCCCGCCGCGCACGCGCCGGCGGAAAACGCGTACAAGAGGAAAAGAGCGTTCCAGCGCCTTTCGAACGCTCCCGCAAGCGCCACGATGGAAGCGATGGCGGCCAGGCCGAACGCCACCGAAGCCGGCGGGGTGACTCCGGACGCGGCGGCGAACAATGCCGCGGCGTCCGCGCGCGCCTGCACCAGCGCACACAACGCGGCGCCTCCAGAAAACAGCGACACCATCGTAAGAAACGCGCAGCGCGCCGACTTGCCGAGCGCGTTGCGGCAGCCGGCCGCGAGAACCATCGCCGCCACCGATATGCAGAACGGCGTGAAACCGGCCCCGTTCCTGCTCGACGGAAGCCAATGCACTGGCGCCGGCGGCATGGACCAGACGCCCGCGTCGGCGTCGTAGGCGAGTTTGGCGCCTTCGTTGCACATGCCCGTCGCGGCGTACGCGACAACCGCCGCCATCGCCCAGAAGAGCGGATCTCCGGCAATAGAGTCGAGAGTGCGGCGCCGGGCCTGATGCAGCATTTCCCCCTCGCGCCGCGACGGCCCGAGAAGCGTGAACACCGCGGCGGAAAGAGACAGCCAAAGCAGCGCAACTCCGCTTTCCGTCCCGTCGCAATCGGGGAATAGGAACAGCGGCGCAACCGCCAACATGGCAAGGTGCGCCGCCAGTCCGTATTTGGATATGAATTCCGGCACTTCTCCGTCAGTAGCTGAGCATGAAACCTACCGTGCCGCGCCAACGATCGTAGTCGTAGCGGTTGTCGGCATCTTGATCCTGGTACTCCAAACGCGCATAGACGCTGAGGAACCTGTTGATGACATAACTCAAACCGACGCGGCCGGTCCAGACATCCACATCGTAGTCATCCTCGGAATACTCGGTGTACTCGTGCGTCTCCTTGCGGTAGGAGAGGTCGAGCGTTCCGCGCAGCTTGTTGCGGATAAAGCCTTTGCCGAGACCGTAGCTGACGTTGTACACCTTGATCGCAGATCCGTATTCGCGTTCCGAAGGCTGGTAGTAGCTCGCCGCGACAAGCATCATGTGGAGCGTATTGTCGGCGTCCATCTGCCAGTCGGCGTTCGCCTGATAGACGAATCCGCCGAGATTCTTCACGCCGTCGCCGTACTCGAAACGGCTGTAGCCGCCCATGAGCTTGTACGCCAGCTTCTCTGTGGCGCGGGTGGCGACGCCGCCCATGACGGTCCAGCCGTCGGACTTGCTGCCAATGCGCTTGCCGCGAGCCTCGGACAGATGCCCGCCGTAGTTGCGGTCGTTGTCCTGGTCGAGCCACATGTAGTTCGCGGCTACGAGAAAGTCGGTCCACTTGGACGCCATGTAGCCGGCTTCGCCACCGACGAGCACCCTCTTCCACCCGTACAAGGGGGCGTACTTCTTGACGTTGTTGTTGTATTCGAGATAGTAGTACGACGCATTGACGTCGGCGTGGAGATGCGAATTGAGCCTGCGCTCGATCACGCCTTCGACCGTCAACTGCTTGCGGTCGCGGCCGATACCGCGGCCATCGTGGTTGGACATGTCGTCATCCTGCGAAATCTGGTCGAACTTTTCGCTGAACAGTACGCGCCAGCCCGCCTCGTCCGGAGCGGAATCCGCCCAGTCGAATCTCAATCTCTCGCCGTAGGTGGAGGAATCGAGCTGCGACGTGTAGCGGCTGTACGCGTGGTATGTATAGTAGATGTCGAAATCCAGCTTCCATTCGTCGCCAAGGTAGATGGTGTGGAGACTGGGATTGACGGACCACTGCGATCCGCTACGCGAATGCTTGGACGAATCGACGTTCGAATCATACGTATAGGAGAACGAAACGGAGGGAAGAAGCGTGAGACGCTCGCCGATCTTCAAGCCTTTCTCGCGATCCATGACCCCGGCCGTAGCAACCGCGGCCGTCGAAGCCGCCGCCACTGAATAAAGAAGCCTTTTGTTCATAATCATTTTCCTTGGCTGTTTCAACAACGTCAAGCGTTATCTCTGCGCGGCGTAACCGCCGCCCTCGCCGCCGTTTTCATCATATTCCTGACGAACGGGCTCGCTACCCTTTTTGCCGCCGCCGCGACGATAATCGCTGTTCCACGGAGCGGCGGGATTGACCGTGCGAGGCACGTTGTAAAGGCCTTTCTCGACCGTGGAGTACGGAGTGCCGCCCAAACCGGCATCGGCGTACATAGCGGAGAAAACGCCGCCGGGGACGCCGCCCTCTCCCGCCGGGGATGCAAGATCGGCAAGAAGCGATTCGGCGAAAATCGAATCGTACGAAAGCGCTATTATATCGTCGAAAGCGGGCGCGACATCGCTGTTGGCCACCGCGAGCATCGGCTCGTAGGACTTTTCGCGGCCTTCGCCGAGAGCCGCCGGGAACCACTCCGCGGCAGCCGCTTCGCGCGCTTCCTGGGTCGGCAGAGCGTCAACGAGCGACTGGCGCAAATCGGCCGGGGAGCCGCCCGACGCGCGGATGAACATGAGCGCCGCGAATCCATCGCGCACCGCCGCGTTGTCGCCGCCGGCCGTCCTCGCCTGGATCGCCTTCATCGCGTCGAGCGAAATCTGCTTCATGGCTTCATCGGAAGTCTTTCCGTCGGCGCGGCTGAAGAAAGTCTGCGCGAAGTTCTCGTTCACGACCGTAAGCGCCTCGGGCGGAACCGTCGCATAAACTTCGGCGAGCATCGCCAGAGTTTCTTCCTTGCTCGCGCCCTTCATGCCCTTCATGGCGGCGCTGGCGACGGCCAGATACTTCGAGGCCTTTTCCTCCGCCGTGCCCGGCATCTTGTCGATCGCCGCGTTCACCTTCGCCAGATATGCCGTCTTGTCGCCGGAATCGAGCTGCTTGACCGTCTCGGTCACGGAAGCCGGATTTTCAACGGCGTCTCCGATGTTGGCGCTAGCGTCGGCCAGAGAGAGAGCTTTGGCCTGCACAAGCGCAAGTGCTGCGGTAACTGCCGCCACTAATGCTATTCTCTTCATCTTTTCGTACCTTCCCTTCCGGTTCCCTCACCAAATGGTTTCATGGACGAACACCACGTCGCCAGGCTTGAGAACCATATCCTTGTCTATGCGCCCCTTCTCGCCGATTTCGACGAGATTGACGAAAGTGGTCGTGCGCGTTCCGTCTTCGGCGCAACGCGTCACCCTCACCTTTTTCGTGTCGGCGAACGGCTTCGTGCCGCCGGCCGCCATCAGCGCCTTTGTAACCGTCAAATCCATCGTCGCGGGAATGTTCACCGGACCGGGCCGGGTCACCTCTCCCATGACGTTCACTATCCCGTAGGGACTTACGCCGGTATTACTGTCGAACGCGCCGAACCGGGCCGTGACCTGGGGTTGCCTTATATATTGCTCGTAGGCCTTCGTCAACTTGTCTTGCAACTCTTGAATTGTAAGACCGTCGCATTCCACCGGTTCCGCAAGCAGGTACGGCAGCGTAATCTTGCCTTGCTGATCGACCTGGACCTCCATGTCCACGGGCTTCACGCCCGTCGCACCCACCTGGATGTTGAGCACCACGCCCGCACGGGCGCGAGGCTTGCCGAGAATCCGATCCACGCCCGGCTGCGTGACATCTATCTTGTGATCGTCAGATTCAAACAAATCGACGACCATGCAACCCGACAACGCTACCGTTGCCAGTACCGCGAATACCAATCTGACATTCACCAATCCCATACTCACCGCATATTATACCCCAACCGGGGGAAATGCGTCAATAGTTTTTTTCGCATCAAGTTTTTCCCGGCATTCTGTTTGGCCCGGGCGGACTGTAGAACGAGTCGTAGAACATAAATGGAACAAGTGTCTTGCCGGTTTAAAAGACCACCACCGCAAGTAGAACGGATATCCAGCCCGTTAGTATATGGCATACTAAACCTCCAACAAACGGGCTGGAAGCCCGTTCCGCTTGTGCTAGACGCCTGTTCCACTTACGGCTGCGCACCAGATAACTTCACATTTCGAAAAAATGCATTTTTGCAAATTATGGAATAGTTCCGTTTTTCGACGC
Organism: Kiritimatiellia bacterium; assembly: GCA_017385345.1. Classification (GTDB taxonomy): domain Bacteria; phylum Verrucomicrobiota; class Kiritimatiellia; order RFP12; family UBA1067; genus UBA1067. Next base: position 75 of record JAFNRY010000299.1, on the reverse strand, counting down.
ACGAAGTTTTGGCGAGGAGCTCTCGTTCTTCCGGAAAAACCTTCTCGAACGTTTGGTTAAACGTTCAGGATCATT
>JAFNRY010000298.1 GCA_017385345.1 Kiritimatiellia bacterium | reverse complement strand
TACCAGTTGCCGGAATGCGGCACCATCACGACGACGCCTTTTCCTTCATCGACGTACGACTGCAGGCGGTCTTTATACAGTCTGCCGTCGAGCACGTGACCGTCCATCCATTTTCTGTCGAGGCGGTAGGCCCGCATCATTTCAATGGCCGTCTTCAAGACGTTGGCGAGGCTCGCACGCGCTATTTTCGAAAGTTCGCGCTCCGTTTTTCCGGGGAAAACCGAACGCAGCCGCCGCATTGTGCGTTCGCGCTTGAAACGCAAGACGCCCGTGGCGAACGCCGCGAGAGCGTCGGCGATGCCCATGGCGAGCCTGTAGGGAATGGCGTTGACCGCCGCGCACGCAAATCTGAAGGCCGCGTACTCGGCATTTGCGGCAAATCTGCCTTTGTGCGCCATCGGAAGTCAGTCCAGAGCCGCCGCCAAAGAGCGCTGGGCGTCTGCTATGGCGCGGCACACCGCGCGCGAAGTGATTGTCGCGGCCGAAATCGCCTCTATGTCTCCGCCGTCCTTTTTGACCTTGAGCACGCGGGCGTCCCTGCCTTTGAACTGCCCGGCGAATTCGGGCTGGACGAGATTCATGCCGAGGCCCGGCGTTTCCGCGGCCGCGAGTTTCCTGTAGCACACCACGGTCTTCGCGTCCTTTTCGAAACCGACCATGAGTTCGATGTCGCCGCCGTAGCCGCCGCCGTCCCTCCCGGCCGCCGCGTATCCGGCCGGCCGGCCGTCCGCGCCGTATCCCGCGAAGAGAGAGAGAGCCGGGCCGCCCTCCCCGCCGCCCTTCGCCGGGATGCGCTCTACCTTCGCCACCCCGGCCGGCATGACGGCCGACGCGGCCTCCAGCTCCGCCCGCGTCTTCGCCTCGGCGATGCGGTCTTTCGTCGCCGAATTGACAAACGCCAGCACCGCGGCGCATACCGCCGCTATGAGCGTAAGGCTCGAAACAGTCGCGAGAATCTTCTTCATCTCATTTCGCTCCAATTCTCATTTCGCCCCGAACGGCTTCCGGCGCGTCCATCTGTCGATGAGCGGCGTGAAGGCGTTCATGACCAGTATTGCGAAGCTGCACCCTTCGGGATATTGCCCGAATTGGCGGATGAGCATGCAGAGGAGGCCGCAGCCGGCGCCGAAAACCAGTTTTCCCGTGCGCGTGACCGGCGACGTGGCGTAGTCGGTGGCCATGAAGAACGCGCCGATGAGAAGGCCGCCGGAGAGAATCTGGACATGCGGCGCGGCGCCGCCAGCTACCGCGGAATACGCCGCGGCTGAAACGACGAACGCGACGGGGATGTGCCATGAAATCACCTTGCGCCACAACAGGTACGCCGCGCCAGCCAAAAGCGCCGCGGCCGAAACCTCGCCTATGCATCCCGGCATGTTGCCGATGAACATGTCCCAAACAGAAGGCAGGGCCCCGCCGGCGTCCGCCGCGGCGCCGGCGCCGAACATGGTTTTCATCGACGCGAGAGGCGTCGCGCACGTTGTCGCCTCCGCTCCCCGGGCGAGCGGCGCCCGCCACGTGGTCATAGGGCCCGTGAAAGAAATCAGCATGAAGGCGCGCGCGGCCAGCGCCGGGTTGAACGGATTCATGCCGATTCCGCCGAACGCCTGCTTCGCGACGGCTATGGCGAAGACCGAACCCATGGCCGCCAGATGCAGCGGTATGCCCGCCGGCAGATTCAGCGCGAGCAGAAGCCCCGTCACGACGGCGGAAAGATCCCCGACCGTCGATTCGCGCTTCATCGCCATCCTGCAGAGCGCTTCCGTCGCGACGCACGTCGAAACGCATACCGCCACGGTGAATACGGCGTCCATCCCGAAAAACCAGAATCCCGCCGCCGTCGCCGGAAGAAGCGCGAGTATCACGTCCAGCATTATGCCGCGGACCCCGGTCCTCGCGTGGACATGCGGCGAGCTGGACAGCAGCCAGTGCCTGCTTTCGTCTTTCGGTTTCATGCTTTCCCGACCTCCTTCGCGGCCGCGGCCGCTTTAGCCTTCTCCGCCGCAGCGCGCGCGCGTATCACGGCCTTGGCGCGCCGGCAGCTCTGGGTTATCGGACGGTACGCCGGGCACCCGAAGCTGCACGCTCCGCACTCTATGCACGACATGACGTGGAGCTTCTCCGCCGCCGCCGCGTCCCCCGACTCCATCGCGCGGCATATCTCGCGCCCGTCAAGCCTCATCGGGCACGCGTCCACGCACCGTCCGCAGTTTATGCACGGCCCGGCAGTGTACTGGAACGTCCTCTCCTTCGGCAGCAGCAAAAGGCCGGACGTCGTCTTCGTAGTCGAAACCGAGAGATCCGGCACCGCAAACCCCATCATCGGCCCGCCGGACACCACTTTCGCCGGCGGCTCCTTCATCCCGCCGCAGAAAGCGACGAGATCGGAATAGAGCGTTCCGCACGGCGCGAGCACGTTCTTGGGCTCCGCGACGGCCTCGCCGGTCACCGTCGTCACGCGCGAAACCGGCATTTCGCCCTTCTCCACCGCGTCCGCCAGCGCCGCCACGGTGCCGACGTTCTCGACGACGCAGCCGGCGTCGATCGGCAGCGCCGGCGGCTCCGGCACCACGCGCCCGACCGTGGCGTATATCTGGTGTTTCTCGCTCCCGTGCGGGTAGCGCACGGGGAGCACCACTATTTCCACATTGCCGTCGATCCCCGCAAACGCCTTCTCGAGCGCGGCGATCGCCTCCGGCTTGTTGCTTTCCACCGCGATGCGCACCGCGGGCGAGCCAAGTATCTTCCTCGCGATTTCGACGCCGGCGCGGATCCTGTCCGCCCTCTCGACCATTACCCTGAAGTCCGCTGTGAGGTAGGGTTCGCACTCCGCGCCGTTGACAATGAAGTATTCACAGCGCTTGCCGGGCGGCGGAGAGAGCTTCACGGCGGTCGGGAATCCGGCTCCGCCCATTCCGCACATTCCCGCTTCTTCTATGCGCGCGAGGAGCGCGGCGGGGTCGGTGCTTCTCCAGTCCAGCGGCTCGAAGCGCGGTGGCGGGGGCGCCCCGTCCGGCGCCGGGGCGGCGGTGTCCAGCACCACGTGCGCCGCGAGCGCGCCGGTGGCGCCCGGCCGCTGCTCGACGGCCTTCACCAGCCCGTCGGCCGGCGCGCGCACGCACGCCGATATGAAGCCGGCCTTCTCTCCGAGGAGCTGGCCGCGCCGCACGTAGTCGCCGGCTTTCACAATGCACTTCGCCGGCGCCCCGAGATGCTGCGACATCGAAACGGCCAGCGTCATCGGCACCGGCATCTCTTCTATCGCCTTGCCGCGCGCGAGTTCCTTGCGGTATTCGGGATGGACGCCGCCCGCGATCTTGAATGCGCTCTTGACAGTTCTCATCTCGCCTCCTTAGACGCCCGATTCGTAATGCGGGTCTTCCGCAAGACACTTCGCGGGGCACTTCGCGACGATCGAAGGATCCTGCGGCGGATTTTCGTAGTTGACCTCAGCGAGGAAGCCGCGGAAGTTGAAATGGCCGGCCTCCTTCCCGCCGCTGTTCTTTTCGCACAGCCTGCAGCCGATGCACCCGACGCCGCACACCTTGCGGAGCGCCGGCCCCTTCTCCGGGTTGTTGCACAGGACGTGTATCGTGGCGGAAACCGGCACGAGCCTGATCAATCCGCGCGGGCACGCCGCCACGCACTTTCCGCAGCCGATGCAGAGCGCCTTGTCCACCTTCGCCAGCCCGTCTTCGACGCGGATGGCGTGTTTCGGGCATACGTTGGCGCACGCGCCGTAGCCGAG
>JAFNRY010000297.1 GCA_017385345.1 Kiritimatiellia bacterium | reverse complement strand
TGCCACACCGTGCGGCGCAGGACGGAAAGGGCCTTCATCGCCGCGCCGAGAAAGACGTCCGTCTTGGGCGAACCGAAACTGCCCGTTGAAAGGCCGGGCGCGAGAGCCGCGGCCTGGTGCGCCTTGTCCGCGTAGAGAGCGCTGTGCAAAAGTGTCGAGACGCCGGCGAACTTCATGCGCATGGCGATATCCTGCGCCGAAAGAGCCGGCTCCACCGGAACCGCGACCGCCCCGGAAAAGATGCACGCCGCGTGGGCGACCATCCATTCGTACGAGTTCTCGCCGAGCAACGCTATTTTCTTTCCGGCCGCGTGCTTCTCGATTATCCAGCACACCGACGCTATGTCGTCTGTGAACTGGCGCCAGCATACAGGCACGGACCTGTCGCCGGATGCTATGAGAAAAGCGGCTTCGCGCCCGCGCTCTTCCCGAAACCGCTTGAACGCCTCGAACAGCATTCCGTCAGTGCAGCGTGTAGGTCGAGGACACCTCTTCCCACGTCCTCGTGGAGAAGAAACGCGATATCGCCTCGTCGTAGCGCGCAGTATGCGCGAAAGCCTTCTTCATGAGACGGAAGCGCGTGTCGAATCCGATGGTTCCGCCGTGCGCTTTGAGCTCCTGCGCGATGCCGGCGTAGTCGAGCGGATCGGTGACGGACGCGACGCGGAGATAGTTCTTGGCCGAGGCGCGCACCATGCACGGACCGCCGATGTCTATGTTCGTGCGGCCTTCTTCGGGCGTGACGCCGGCCTTGGCGACCGTCTTCTCGAAGGGATAGAGATTCACGACGACCATGTCTATCGGCTCGGCGGAAAGCCTCGCCAGATCGGCCTGATGCGCCGCGTTGTAGGTTTCGGAAAGCAATCCGAGATAGATTTTGAAGTCGAGCGTCTTGACGAGCCCGCCCTGCATCTCCGGCTGTCCAGTGTAGTCGGACACCGCTACGAGGACGCCGGGCGCGGTCGCGCCGAGTATCTCCTTCAGTCTGGAATAAGTGCCGCCGGTGGAGTATATTTTCACTCCCGGGCATGTCTTTACGAGCGCGGGCGCGAAAGTCTCCAGCCCGGTCTTGTCGCTTACGCTCACAAGCACGTTCTTCACGGCCACGCGCGAATCGGTTTCCGTCACAATGTTCAACGACATTTTCTTTTCCTCCTGCGGGGGGAATTATAGCAAATCCGGGACGCAGACGGCCTCCGCCGTCGGCCGCATCTGTCGCCATCTGTGGTATAATACGCGTACCAACCAAACCAACCAACAGGAGGAAAACGGAAATGGCACACAAAATAGATGCCGAAAAATGCGTCGCGTGCGGATGCTGCAAGGATGCATGCCCGGTCGAGGCGATCAGCGAAGGCGAAAAGTACACGATCGACTCGAGCAAGTGCGTCGATTGCGGCGCGTGCGCGGCCAACTGCCCGAACGAGGCGATCTCCCCCGAATGATAGAATTCGCGAAAGAGACGCTGTCGCTTCTGCCGTTTCTTTTCGTCACGTATCTGGCGATCGAAGCGGTGGAAGCGAAGGCCGGCGGGGCGCTCGGGAGGTTTCTCGGGCGCTCCCGCCGCATAGGGCCGCTCGCCGGCGCGCTGGCCGGAGTGTTTCCGCAGTGCGGCTTCTCGGCCGCAGCGGCCTCTCTTTACGCCGGCGGCGTAGTCTCGGCCGGAACTCTCCTGGCCGTATTCCTCTCCACATCCGACGAAATGCTGCCAGTTCTCCTTTCCGCAAGGCTTCCGCTTCCCTCGATCCTCGAAATCGTCGCTTTCAAGACCGCCGGAGCAACGGCGGCCGGATTCGCCTTGGACGCGCTGCTCGCGGCCGCCGGCCGGGGGGAGCGCCAAGCCTCGCCGGGCGACCTCTGCGAACACAGCCGCTGCCATTGCTCGACCCACAAGGGCATTGTCGTTCCGGCTCTCGTGCACACTCTCGAAATCTTCATTTTCATAGCCGTCGTCTCGGGCGCGATCGAACTCGCGCTCAACTGGTTCGGCGAAGAATCGCTCGCGACGCTCTGGCTCGACAAACCGTTCGCGGGCGAACTCGCAGGCTCCGCGCTCGGCCTCGTACCGAATTGCGCCGTTTCCGCCGCCGCTGCAAAACTCTACGCGGACGGCGCGATCTCCCCCGGCCCCCTCCTCGCCAGTTCATTCACCGGATGCGGAGTCGGATTGCTGGTGCTTTTCAGAACCAACCACAACTTAAAGGAAAACCTCGCCGTTCTCGCCGCGATATACACGGTCGGCGTGGTTTTAGGCCGACTTGGCGCGCTGATGTTCGCTTAACACGGTCGCGCGGAGGGTG
>JAFNRY010000296.1 GCA_017385345.1 Kiritimatiellia bacterium | reverse complement strand
GGTTCGTTCTCGTGCTTGAGGTACAGGTCAGGGCAGAAAAACACGGCGTTGGGCCTGTAGCCGTTGTCGAGGGCGCGGCGGCATTCGCGGTAGCCCTCGACTATCATCTCTCCGCTCGCCTCGCGCTCGGCGCACGTCCGCAGACGGACGACGTGCTTCAGGCGCGGGTTGGACGGGCTTGTGATTTCAGTCGTCATAGTATTCGACGTTCGCGGTTTTGCGCAATTCCGCGACGAAAGCGTCGAGCGCGCGGCCGCGTGCCTTGTGGCGGAGAAGTTCTTTTATTTCGTCGTGCACTTCCGCGAGTTCGCGCGCGCCGCCGGGTTTTTCGTCCTGCTTGTAGATGACGTGCCAGCCGAATTGCGTCTCTATCGGTTCGGATATTTCGCCCTTCGCCATTTCGAAGGCGGCTTTGTCGAATTCCGGAACCATCATCCCGGGCGAGAACCATCCGAGAGAGCCTCCGTCGCGTCCGGAAGGGCAGTCGGAGTGGCGTTTCGCCTCGGCCGCGAAGTCGGCCCCGTCGAGTAGCCTTGCGCGCACGGCCTTGATTTTCTCGAGAGCCGCCGCCTTTTCCTCCTTCGATTCCGCTTTTGCGAGTATGTGACGGCAGAAAACCCGTGGCTCGGCGGCGTATTCGCTTTTGTGCGCGGCGTAGAAATCCGAGATGTCCTTCTCCGTCGGTTCGGGGACTTCCGAACACGCCTGTTCGACGACTTTGTTCATCTTTATGCCGTTTTTCAGGCTTTCGCGCAACTCTGCTTCGCTGGCGCCTTTTTCCGCCAGCATCTTCGCGAGCCGGTCGCCGCCGCCGGCCTGCGTGGCGACTTTCGCGAGCGAAGCGTCGATTTCCGCTCCGCTTACCGGTATGTCCAGGCTGTCGGCGCGGCGCCGTATCAATTGCGCCCCTATTGCCTGTTCCAGCGCCTTCTCGCGCAAGGCAGGCAGATTCCGCTTCAGTTCCACGGCCTTCATTCCGTTTTCGCGGTAGAACTTCAGCAGTCTTTCCAATTCGAATTCCACCGCGCTCTCCGGCACCGGCGATCCGTCTATTTTCGCTTTTTTCATTTTCTCCGTTCCCTTGCCGGCTTTGCAGCGCCTGTCGCGGCCGTCGCGCAGTGCCATTCGACATTTTTGAATCGCGCAAACCTCCGCTTCATGACTTCTATCGCCTCGGGATTGCAATCTACGAGCGCGCACTCCCTTCCGAGCAAATGCGCGCTTTCGCCAAAAGTCCCGGATCCGGCGAAGAAATCGAGCAGTCTGTCTCCCGGATTGGAGTGTACTTTTACGATACGGTCGATTATCGAGCGCGGCTTCTGGGTTGCGTAGCCGGTCTTTTCGAGTCCGTTCGGGCTTACGATGGTGTGCCACCAGACGTCGGTCGGCGTTTTGCCTCGCGCCGCCTTTTCCGGGCCGGCGAGTTTCGGCGCCATGTAGGGGATCCTGTCGATCGCTTCGTAGTTGTACGTGTAGCGCTTGGGATTCTTGGCGTACCAGAAAATGTTGTCGTGCTTCGCGCTCCACCGCTTTTTCGACCTTGCTCCGTAGTCGTACGCCCAGACGATTTCGTTTTTGAACGATTCTCTTCCGAATATGCGGTCGAGCATCACTTTGCAATAGTGCGATTCGCGGCAGTCGATGTGGAGAAATAGCGATCCGTCCGGCTTCAGGACGCGGCGCGCTTCACACAGCCGCGGTTCGAGAAAACCGGTGAAGTCGTCGAAAGAATCGGCGTATCCGTAGGAAGGTTCGTCTTTTCTTTCGCCGTCCACGGTGCGGAATCTCGTCCGTATCTGGCGCCGGCCGGTGTTGAATGGCGGGTCGATGTATATCAGGTCCACCGACTCCGCCGGAACTTTCTCCAAATATCCGAGATTGTCTCCGAAATGGACTTCGAGTTTCAAAGCCTTCCCCGCGCAGCTATTTCGAAAAGAGGAATTCGACTACGTCGCCGTCTTGCATTTCGTAGTCTTTGCCTTCCGGCCTGAGCGAGCCGGCGGCCCGTGCGCCGGCCGTGCCGCCGTGCTTGACGTATTCCGCGAAAGGCACGACCTCGGCGCGTATGAACCCCTTTTCGAAATCGGTGTGGATCACGCCGGCGCATTTCGGCGCCTTCCAGCCGCGGCGGAAAGTCCATGCGCGCGATTCCTTCGGGCCGGACGTGAAATAGCTCGCCAGCCCGAGCGTCGAATACGCGAGCGATATCGTCCTGTCGAGCGAACTTTCCTCGAGTCCGTACGATTCCAGAAACTCTTTCGCCTCGGCGTCGGAAAGCCCGGCGAGATCCGCTTCCATCTTGGCGCAGACGACGACCATCTCGCAGCCCTGTTTCGCGGCGTACTCCTTCAGCGCCG
>JAFNRY010000295.1 GCA_017385345.1 Kiritimatiellia bacterium | reverse complement strand
TGGCGACGCGGTTTTTGAGGTTCACGCCGAGGAGGATCGCCATCGCAGCGGCGGCGCTCGCCCTCGCGGGATGCGCCCTCTGGTTCGCTCCGGGCTCTGAAAGGTGGACGAAAAACCTCTTCAAGGTGGATGAATCCAACTCTCTGCGCGTCAACATCATGAAGGCGTTTCCGCGGATGCTGCACGACGCGCCGGAAGGATGGGGCGCGGGCAACAGCGGGGCGGCGTACGTGACGTGGTACAGGCCGGACGGGGAGATGCGTCTCGTGAGGGCGCTCGTCAGCACGCATTTCACATGGCTCGCCGAGGCCGGCTGGCCCGGACGGTTCGCGTACATCGCGGGTTGGCTCGTCTGGCTTGCGGCGGCGGCGCGCCTTTTCCGCCGGGGTGGCGGGTGGTTCCGCACGGCGGCGCTTCCGCTCGCGGCGGCGACGCTCGTGGCGATGGCGTTCAACCATGCCGGCGAAGAATGGACGCTGTGGGCGGTTCCCGCGGCGGCGATGGCCGCGGCCGTCGCCGGACGGCGCGGCCGCGAAGTGTTGTTCAATGGCCGCTTCAGGCGCAACGCGGCGTGGTGCTGCGCGATTGTGGCGCTCGCGGCGGGAACGTGCGCCGCGCTTTATCTCGCAGGCCGTCCGGGCCCTGGCGAGCCGCAGATCCTCAAGGACGGGCCGCTGGTGCGCGTATGCGGCGCGGCGACGGCGCGCGTTCCGCGCGAAAAACGCAAGACCGTATGCATCGCCATGGACGAAGCGGCGACGGGCGGATGGATGTTCGCGGGCAAGGAGCTTCTCGATTACTGCCTTGGCGCGGAAGACGCGCCGGAGGCGGTATTGACGGACGAGTCGCTCGTTGGTCTTCCCGAAGAGGCGGAAAGGCTCGTGCTCATCGGGCGCGCGTGCAGCGAATATTTGCGCAGGGCGAAGGCCGGCGAGCCGGTAGCGAAAGCCCGGGCGCTCGTCTTTCTTTCCCCGGCGTGCGACATCGCGGAGATACCGGAGCGGCTCGCGCAGAGCGAAGGCTTCCGCGCCGTCGCCGGCTCTCTGGCCGTCGCGCGCATGAAAGACGCCGCCGAAACGCGTCCGTGGCTGCGGATCGTGAAAGGCGCGGAGCTATACATTCCCGGCTGGCACCGCATCGCCCTCGCGCGGTAATCCGCCGCGCCGTCGCGGGCGGGAGACGGACGGCGCAAAATGTGCTATAATCTGCACAAGTTTTCAACGCGCCCCGCAAGGGGCAACGGAAGGAGAAGACAGAAAAATGGCCAAGACGCCGAAGTTCGCGAACGCAAAGGTGTTCGCATGGGTTGACAAGTGGAACAAGATCTGCACGCCCGACAAGATCGTGGTCGTGAAAGGCACGAAGGCGGAGCACACCGCTATCTGCGAAGAGATGGTAAAGAAGGGGCAGTTCATCAAGCTGGACCAGAAGAAGCGTCCCGGCTGCTATCTCGCCCGCTCCCACGAAAGCGACGTCGCGCGCGTCGAAGGCCGCACCTTCATCTGCTCCAAGAAGGAGATCGACGCGGGTCCGACGAACCACTGGATGGATCCAGTCGAGATGAAGAAGAGGATGACGAAGGCGTACACCGGCTGCATGAAGGGCCGCACGATGTACGTCATTCCGTTCGCGATGGGTCCGATCGGCAACCCGATCACCCAGTATGGCATCGAGCTCACCGACTCGCCCTACGTCGTCGTCAACATGGATATCATGACAAGGACCGGCGACGCGGTGCTGAAGCATCTCGGCAAGGACGGCGACTTCATTCCGTGCATCCACTCCGTCGGCGCCCCGCTCAAGAAGGGCCAGAAGGACGTCGCGTGGCCGTGCGCCAAGAAGATCGAGGACAAGTACATCACGCAGTTCCCCGAAGACCGCGAAATCTGGTCGTTCGGGTCGGGCTACGGCGGGAACGCGCTCCTCGGCAAGAAGTGCTTCGCGTTGCGCATCGCCTCGAAGCTCGCGAAGGACGAGGGCTGGATGGCCGAGCACATGCTCATCCTGACGCTGACCTCGCCGGAGAAGAAACAGTATCATGTCACGGCGGCGTTCCCGTCCGCCTGCGGCAAGACGAACCTCGCGATGATGCTTCCCAAGCTGCCTGGCTGGAAGCTGCAGACGATCGGCGACGACATCGCGTGGCTGAAGCCCGGCGAAGACGGGCGTCTCTACGCCATCAACCCCGAGAACGGCTTCTTCGGAGTCGCGCCTGGCACGTCGATGGACTCGAACCCGAACGCGCTTAAGAGCTGCAAGAAGGGCACGATCTTCACGAACGTCGTCCTCACCCCCGATGGCGACATCTGGTGGGAGGACATGGGCGTCAAGGCTCCGAAGGAAGGCATCGACTGGAAGGGCAATCCGTGCTATGTCTGCGCGGACGACCCGTACAGGATGGGTCCGAAGCCGGGCATGACCAAGAAGGAGATCAAGGATTCGGGCTACGTCGCGGCGCACAAGAACAGCCGCTTTACGGCGCCGGCCGAGAACTGCCCGGTGCTCGACAAGGCGGGCTTCAACGGACTCTGGAACAAGAAGCCGACGGGAGTGCCGATCGACGCGATCCTCTTCGGCGGGCGCCGTCCTTCGACGATTCCGCTGGTGAACGAGGCGAAGAGCTGGACGCACGGCGTGTTCATGGGCTCGGCCGCTGGCAGCGAGGTCACGGCCGCCGTGATCAGCGACCAGATCGGCCAGGTCCGCCGCGACCCGATGGCGATGCTTCCGTTCTTCGGCTACAACGTCGCCGACTACTTCCAGCACTGGCTGGAGATGGAGCGCACGAGCGCCGACGCGACGAAGCTGCCGAAGATCTATTTCGTCAACTGGTTCCGCAAGGGCGAAGACGGCCGCTTCATGTGGCCCGGCTTCGGCGACAACAGTCGCGTGCTCAAGTGGATCTGCCAGCGCATCGAAGGCAAGGTGCGCGCGAACGAGACGCCGATCGGCAACATTCCGTTCGCCAAGGACATCGACCTGGCCAACAACGACGAAAAGGCGAAGTTCCACGTCGTCAAGAGCGATCTCGAAGAGATCCTCAAGGTAGATGTCGAAGGGTGGAAGAAGGAGATCGCCACCATCGGCGCCTCCTACGACGAATACGACAGGAAGCCGTCGAAGGACTCGAAGGAGAGCAATCCGGCGGCGCGGCGCGTGCCTAAGGCCCTGCGCCAGATACTGGCGGACGTGACGGCGGCGCTTTCGTAGCGCGGGACGGCGGCGCTTTCCGGCAAGGGGGGCGCCGCCGGCCGTTTCCGGCGCCGCGGGACGGGGCGCCGCGAGGAGGGGTTTCAACAGGAAGGGAGAAAAATGGCTCTATCTGAAGCGTTGGCAGGCGGGCTCGAGGCGTTTGCGAAAAGCGGGGATTTCAACGGGGCGCTCGCGCTTCTGCGCGATTCAAGCCAGGAAATAGACAAGACGATGTCCGGCGCGGAGGCCAGGGACGCATTGAAGAAGACGACGAAAGACCGTCTTCTTCTTTCGTTCGTCGATGCGGCCGGATTCGACGTCCAGCCGGCGGGGAAGGCGCTGCTGGCGGTCGAAAAACTCATGGGCTTCCAGCCCGGCACCTACGTGCTGAGCAAGGCGTGGGGGCTCGGCACGGTGAAGAGACTCGACTATTTCTACCGTCGGGTGACTGTCGATTTCAGAAACCGCAAGGGGCATCAGTTCTCGTACCAGGCGGCCGTCGAAATGCTCGAAAACGCCCCGGAGGATCATATCCTCGTGTTTCGCGAGGCGGATCCGGACGCGTTCGCGAAACTTCTCGCCGACGATCCGGCCGGGTTCGTGAAGGCCGTTCTGAAGAGCTACGGCGACATGACGGCCACACGGCTTGAGGACGTCTGCGTGGCCAACGGATTTGTCAAGGCGGTAAACTGGAAGAAGTTCTGGGACCGCGCGCGCGCCGCCTTGCGTAGCGACCCGCTCGTCGAGATACCGGCGCGCAAGGCCGAGCCGATCCGCGCCAGGGCCGCGGCGGAAGACTACGGCGACGGATGGCTGACCGCGTTTTCGCACGAGACGGACGCCGCCAGGATTCTCGCGCTCGTGCGCGAATACGATTCGCAGGGCAAGTTCGCGGAGGCCTCCGGCGAGACGCGCGAAAAGATCGGAGAAAGGCTTTCGTTCGCCCTTACCGCTGTTAAGAAGGTGGATGACGCGCTCTACGCGCGGCTTTGCGCGCTTACGCTGAAGCTTGGCTTCCTGACGCCGCCGGCGGAGGAGATGCGGGCCTATCTGCGCGAGCGCAAACGCTACGTCAAGGCGGCGGCGGAACTTCCGGCGCGCGAAGTCGGCGAGATGCTTTCGTTCCTCGCATGCGACGAAGCCGCGAAGACCCGCCTCTACGCGGCGCTTCCGGAACTGTGCTTCACTGCGGTGTCCGAGACCGTGGCGCGCTTCGGCGGCGAGAAACAGTGCCGCGAGGCCATAGGCGCGCTGCTCAGGCTGCCCAAGGCCCCGGCCACGCTCGTCACGCTCGTCGTCGGAAAGTACGAGCAGTTCGCGGGCTGGGAGGAGCTTCCGCCGCTTTCGACGCTCCTCCTCGAGGCCATCGCGCTCGGCGAGGGCCGCCAGAGCGGCGAAACGCTGAAGATGCAGAATGTCGTGCGCCGCCTTTTCGCAAACACGGACTGGCTTTCCAAGATCTTCGCAAGCCTTTCAGACGCCGACAAGGTGCTCGTATTCGAGCGCTTCCAGGCGTCGATCGCGTGGGATCCGGCGACGCACAACACCATCGTCGCGAGAATGGTCAGAACAGTCCCTTCGCTCGAAGCGCGCGTCGTGCGCGTCGAAAAGGCGAAAGAGCGTCCGCGCATCACGAGCTTCAGGAGCTTCGCCCTCAAGAAAGCCGAATATCTCAAGCTCATCAACGAGGACATGCCGGCGAACGTCAAACGCATCGAATTCGCCAAGAGCTACGGGGACCTCAGCGAAAACGCGGAGTACCAGTACGCGAAGGACGAACAGCGCGCGCTCATGCAGAAGCAGACGCTCATGCAGGCTGATCTCGAGGCCGTCAAGCCTTCCGATTTTCTGGACGCGGGGACGGACAGCGTCGAGCCGGGCGTCACGGTCAGGATCGCGACGCCGGACGGGGAGCGCACCTACCACGTGCTTGGCGAATGGGACAACGACACTGCGCTGGGGATACTTTCGTCGAAGGCGCAGCTCGCCGTCAACATGCTCGGCAGAAAAGCCGGGGATGAATTCGAAATGCCCGGCGCCGGCGCCGGGAAGCAAGGAAGGATCGTGTCCATCGAACCGCTGCCGGCCGAAATCCGCGAGTGGATGAAGCTTCCGGCGGGAATGCAGATATAGGAGGTCCGCAATGGCTGCCAAACCGCAACCGAAGAAGTCGTCTGCGAAGAAGTCCGCGCCCGCCAAGAAACCCGCGCCGTCCGTGAAGAAGGCGGTTTCCGCGAAGAAGCCGGCACCGGCCAGGAAGCCGGCTCCCGCGAGGAAGCCGGCGTCTGCGAAGAAGGCGGTCCCGGTCAAAAAGGCGGCGCAGACCAAAAAACCTGCGGCGCCGGCGAAAAAGCCGGCGCAGGAGCCGCAGGCGCCCGCCAGGCAGTTCAAGGCCCAGCCGCCGAACAGGGTGCCGCTGCGCCTCGTGAAAAGGGTGCAGATTGCGCCGCCAAAAGCGTCGCAGGTGCATGTCGTATCCACAGTGGGCAAGCCGGACACGATCGCGTTCGCAATGTCCATCGCCCAGGAGATGAAGCGGACGGCGAAGAGCGAGGACGCGAAGCGCTCCGAAAATGAAATCCGTCTTTCGAGACGGCCGGTCTCGCGCAAGCACGGCGAAGTGTCCAACAAGTTTCCCGAAGCGGATCTCAAGGAGTTCAAACGCCGGCTTCTGGCGGCGCGCGACCAGGCGGTCAAGGGCGCGGACGCCATGAAGGCGACAGGTTTCAACGAATCGGACGACCGCGAGGCGGACGGCGGGGACGGCACGAACCAGACGCTGCGCCTCCAGGCTCTCGGGCAGATGGGAGCGATCAACAGGGTCATACAACAAATAGAAGAGGCTCTTCACCGGATAGAAGACGGAACGTACGGCGTCTGCACGGTGTGCGGGCAGTTGATACGCAAGCCGAGACTCATGAACCAGCCGTTCGTGCTGACGTGCATGGAGTGCCAGAGCGAGATGGAAAGGAAGCGGCTGTGAGGAAGGCCGCCCTGACAATAGTCGGGGCGCTCCACCTCGTGCTGCTGGACGCCGTCGCCAAGGAGGTTGCCGCCGCGCTGCTGAAAGGCAGGGCGGCGTTTCGCGCAATTCCGGGCTTTCTCGACTTCGCGTATGTGGAAAATCGCGGCTGCGCGTGGGGGATGTTCCAGGGGGCGGTGTGGCCGCTGGCCGCGTTCGGCATTGCGGCGATTGGGTTCGTATTCTGGAAGAGGAAGGCGATCTTCGAAGGCGCAGCGCTGCCCGAATGCCTGTTCTACGCCGGCGTCGCCGGCAACCTGATAGACCGCGTCTTCCGCGGATTCGTCATCGACTTCATCGATTTCCACGCGGGGGACTTCTGGCACTTTCCGTGTTTCAACGTGGCCGACGTGTGCATAACCTTTTCGGCCGGCCTGCTCGTCCTCGCGTCGTTTCGCAAGAAGGTATGAGTGGACGTCCGGCATATCTTCTCGCGGGTCCGACGGCGAGCGGAAAGAGCGCGATCGCCGCTACGCTGGCGCGCGAGACCGGCGCGGCGATCCTGAGCGCCGATTCGATGCTCGTTTACAAGGGGATGGACATAGGCACGGCGAAGCCGCCGCCCGCGGAACGCGCGGAATTCCGCATGGGCGGCATCGACCTGGTGACGCCTGCCGAGGAGTTTTCGGCCGGCGCGTGGCTGCGCGCCGCAGCGGAGTGGGAGGCCACCCTGCCGCCCGGCGTCCCGGTAATCGTCGCCGGCGGAACGGGGCTGTATTTCTCGGCACTTCTGCGCGGACTCGACCGCAAGTGGGAAATGCCGCCGCCGGAATATCCGGTGGTCGCGATAGATCGCGCGACGGTCCGCTCGCGCATACGCGAACGCCTCGACGCAATGTTCGCCGCGGGCCTCGAAGACGAGCGCAGGCGGCTGCATGAACGGTATCCCTCCTGGTCGAAGACGGCCTCTCTCGCCATTGGCTACCGCGACGGCGACACGCCGGAGAAGATATACGTGCGCACCTGCCGGCTCGCCAAGCGGCAGGACACGTGGTTCAGGCACCAGGCCACGCCGCTGTACGTCGAACCGGACGCGGACGCCGTGCGCGAATGTTGGCGGCGCCACGGGCCGTGGACGCTGCGCTTCGACGGAGCGGAGGAGCGCAGTGGGGTTTGACGCCGAGCTTCTCGCGCCGGCGGGGGATTTCGCCACCGCGCTCGCCGCATTCGACGCGGGCGCCGACGCGGTGTATTGCGGCCTCGCCGATTTTTCGGCACGCGCGTATGCGAAGAACCTCTCGCCGGAGGAACTTGAAAACCTGATGCGCGCGGCGCGCGCCCGCGGCAAGAAGGTTTACGTCACCTTCAACACGCTCGTCTCCGGACCGCGCATGGAAAAAGCCGTGCGGTCGCTCGCCCTGCTCGAGCGCATAGGCCCGGACGCGCTGATAGTGCAGGACGCCGGCGTGGCGGCGCTCTGCAGAAAGCATTTCCCGTCGCTCGCGCTCCACGCTTCCACGCAGATGGCGGTGCACAATCTCGAAGGCGTCGAAGCGATGGCGGAACTCGGTTTCCGGCGCGTTGTTCTTGCGCGGGAGCTTCCTTTCGCGGAGATAGCATCGATAGTCCGTCGCTGCGGAGAGACGGAGATAGAGTGTTTCATCCACGGCGCGCTGTGCTATTCGGTATCGGGGCTGTGCCTGTTTTCGGCGATGGAGCGCGGACGGAGCGGCAACTGCGGCGAATGCGCGTATTGCTGCCGCGGGGAGATGGAGTGCGAAGGCGGTCCGTCTCATCCGTTTTCGATGAAGGATCTGCGCCTCGGCCCCCTTGCGGCGAAGCTCGCGCAGGCCGGCGTAGCTTCGCTGAAGATAGAGGGGCGTATGAAGTCGCTTCTCTATGTCGCGTCGGCCGTGCGCTACTATCGGCAGCTGCTCGACGAAGCGGCTGGCCTTCCGCCGCCACCGGGCGAAACGACGACGGCCGACGATCTCGAGACAGTGTTTTCGCGCCGCACCACGACGCTGTACTTCGACGGATACGGCGGCGCAAAGTCGCCGGTGGATCCGGGGCTTCCCGGCCATCTCGGGGCGCCGGCCGGCGTCGCAAAGCGGGTCACGCGCGACCGGGAAGGACGTCCATGGCTGCGCTTCCACGCCGCGCGGGCTCTCGAACTCCACGACGGCCTCCAGATTTCGCCGCACGAAGATGGCCGCAGGACGGGTTTCGGCATCGTCGAAATGTGCGGGGCGATTTCGCGCAGGCGGGTCTTTTCCGTTCCGGCCGGCGCCGACGTGGAAGTGCTGATCCCTGAGGATTTCGACGTGCGTCCCGGCGACGCGCTTTACTGCTCCATGTCGAACGCCGTCAAGCGGCGCTTCCCTGAGCCAGCCTTCCGTCCCGCCGCCCATCCCGGCCGCGAGACGCTGGTTGTGGACGAAGTTGAAATAACGCGCGGCCGGGCGGTCGCGCGCAGCGGAGCCGTCGCCGTCGAGGAGGAAGGGGATTTTCCGCCGGCGGAAAACGCATCTGGCATGGAGACGGCGGCGCGGAAGGCGTTTTCCCGTCTCGGCGGCACGTGCTTCGGCTTGTGCGACATAAAGACGTTCTCCAACAGGGAAGGAGTCTATGCGCCGGCGGCGGCATGGAATTCGCTGCGCCGCAAACTCGTAGAAAAGCTCGACGCGGCGGCGGCGGCGGCGGCCGAGGAGAAGATCCGGCGCGTTCTCGAAGACGAAGACGCCTCGCGCCGCGCGTCCGGAGACGAGGCTTCCGGCCGCTGTGCCGGGCCGCGCACGACAATGAAAATGCGATGCGGGCAGAAGCCTACGGCCGCCGCGGCGCCAGACGAAACCGTGGTCGCGCCGGCGGCCGACGGAACATGGGGCGACGGCATCGCGACGGACTGCCGCATCGCGCTGCCGCCGTGGACGGATGAGAGCGATTTTCCGAAGCTGCGCGCGTCGGTGAAGAAGATGCTGCACAGGGGATACCACAAATGGGAGGCGGCGGATTTCGCGACGCTGCGCATGCTGCGCGCGCTCGGAGTCGAAGATGTGACGGCGGACTGGACGCTTTCTGCCGCCAACCCAGCCGCCATGGCGCTCCTTTCTTCTCTCGGCGTGCGGCGTTTCACGGCCAGTCCGGAGTGGGACGGGGAGGCGCGCGAGGCGATCGCCCGCAGCGGTTTCGCCGTCGATTTTCTTTCGCGCCAGTGCACTCCGTTGTTTCTTTCGCTTTCCGCGCCCGCCGCACGCCCCGCGCCCGAGAGCGGCTACGCCGCGTTCCGCTGCGGCAGGCTCTGGGCGACAGTCGCGCTCAAACCGAAGATTTTCGAGGTTCCCGCTGGCTGCGCGGCGAGAACGGACTATTCGTGGGATCCGCAATGCTGAGACGTCTCGTCCATTCCTTCCGGCGGCTGGCCCGGTATCTGCCGGCGATGATGCTGTGGGCCGCGTTCCCGCCGCTCGGCGAGACCAACGACGTTTTCTTCGCGCTCGCTCCGCTCGTATGGTACGCGCGCAACCGCACGCCGCGGCAGAGCGCCCGGCTGTGGTTCGCGAACGGCATGCTCTACTGGATCGTGACGCTCGCATGGATGCCGGCCATCGTGAAGAACGGCGGGCCGTGGCCTCTCGTGGCGCTCGGCTGGGGGCTTCTCTCCGCGTACTGCGCACTGTATTTCGCCGCATTCGGCTGGATGTCGTCGTCGATATGGAATTGGACGCGCGGACGGCGGTACGGGTGGCGCCTCTTCGCGATTCTCGCAGTCGAGCCGGTTTTGTGGGCCGGGTTCGAACTGGCGCGGTCGCGCCTTTTCGGCGGATTCGCGTGGAACCAGACCGGCGTCGCGCTCGCCAACGGGGGATTTGGCGCGCCGGCATCTTTTGGCGGCGTGTATCTTCTCGGCGCCGTCGCCATGCTCGTCAACGGAACGGCGGCGTCGATCGCGGATCGCGTGCTGGCCGGTCGCGCCGGCGTTCCCGTCTGGCGTGTCCATCCTCTCGTGCGTTGCGCGGAGACGGTGCTGCCGTTCGCGGCGATAGCCGCGCTGTACGCGGCGGCGCCGCGCGCGGGGTCGGTCGCCAATCCGGAAGGAGGCGGGAGGCGGCTTTTGAACGCCGCGCTCGTCCAGCGCAACTTCCCCTGCGTATTCGATCGGGGCGGGAACCGCGGTGGAGATTCGTATCCCGCGCTGTTCCGTTCGGTTTCCGCCGCCGCGCCGGACCTGGTGGTGCTGCCAGAAAGTGCGCTTGCCGAGCACGGCGACATCGGTTCCGGACGGGCCGCGGCTTTCGCGACGGCGGCCATGCGCGAAACCGGCGCGAAAGCCGTGTTGGCCGGAGGCTCGCGTTCGGAAGGAACGCGCCTCTACAATTCTGCCGCGCTGTACGACGCGGACGGCGGGTTGCAGATCTACGACAAAGTCCATCTCGTGCCTTTCGGCGAATACGTGCCGGGCGACAAGATTTTTCCAGCCCTGCAGAAACTCGCCCCTGTCGGCAGCTGCACGCCGGGCGAGCCGCGCCTGCTCAACTTCGAAGGCTTGAAGCTCGCCGTCGCAATCTGTTTCGAGGACACCGATTCCGCGCTGGTCAGGCGCGGCGCCCTGGACGGGGCGGACGCGCTCGTCTTCATAACGAACGACAGCTGGTTTTCGCATTCAACAGAGGCGCTGCAGCATGCGTGGCAGGCGACGGCGCGCGCGATAGAGACGGGGCTGCCGGTGCTGAGGGCGGGGAATTCCGGAGTGACGGGCGCCATAGCGCCGGACGGAACGGCGCAATGGCTCAGCGACGCGGACGGAACACCGCTCGTGGACGCGGCTGGCGCCATGACCGCGGTGGTCGAGTGCGCGCCTGCGGGCGCCGCGCGCGCCGCGACGCCATACGCGCGCTGGGGCGACACGCCGCTCGCGGCCGCCTTCCTCCTTCTCATCGCCGCCGCCTTTTTGGTAGAATACGGCACAAGATATGGAAAAGACAGAGCAATCGTGCCCGTGCGGTTCGGGCAGGGACTATAGCCAGTGCTGCGGACCGATTCACGACGGCATCGCGAAGGCGGAGACCGCGGAACAGCTCATGCGCGCGCGCTACTGCGCCTACGTCATGAAGAAGGTGCCGTTTCTCGGCGAGAGCATGGGAGAGGCTTCGAGAGCCGAATTCGACGCGCAGGCGGCCGCCGGCTGGTGCGACGCCGCGGTGTGGCACAGGCTCGAGATCGTCTCGACCGACAAGGGCGGCAAGGATGACAGTGAGGGAACGGTGGAGTTTCGTGCCGCATACACGGCCGGCGGCAGGTTCTGCGACCACCACGAGAAGGCGGTTTTCGCCCGCGAGAACGGCGAATGGAAGTTCATCGACGGCGAATTCGTAAAGGACGTTCCGTTCAAGCGCGAGAAAGACCGCGTGGGGCGGAACGATCCGTGCCCTTGCGGGAGCGGAAAAAAGTACAAGAAGTGCTGCGGGGCGTAGCGCCCGTCGGCGCGTCCGGACAATGAGCTCGAACCCCGAATTCGACAGATGGTACGCGGCGAAGCAGGTGAAGATCCTGCTGTCGCCTTCGCGCACCCTCGAAACCTTCGATTCGACGCTCGTCAACTACCATCTCGTAAGCGAACTCGCGGACAGGCCGGGGAAGACGCGCATTCGCGAAGGCCGGCTCGAGGCCCACAGGCCGCTCGTCATAACGCCTTCGTTCCCGGACATAACATCGGAAGGGCTCGGTCCCGAGGCGGAGGAATATCTCGAGTTCCTGAAGAACACGCGCGACACGCTCCGCGTCCTGCGCTACGGATGTCACCTCAAGAGCGACAATTTCTCCGAGCAGATCGTGACCGGCGAGCGCGACGCGGTGGCCCGGCGCGTGAAGGACGAAGTGGTGGCGAGCGGCGATCCGTCGGCCGCGGTGCTCGTGGGCGAAGACGATCCGTGGGACGTCGCGCTCGTGGAGCTGTGGCACCGCGAAGTGGCGCGCAGCGCGGGAAAGAACATAAAGGAATTGAACGACAGCGGATTGCTGTTCTGAAAGAAGGATTGACGGCGATGGAGACGGCGCGCAAGACGAGGACCGTGGCGATTGCAAACCAGAAGGGCGGGGTCGGGAAGACGACGTCGGTCGTGAATCTCGCGGCCGCCCTTTCTGCGAGACGCCGCACGGTGCTTGTGGTCGATTTGGATCCGCAGGCGCATGCGACGCTCGCGCTCGGCCTCGAAAAGACGCCGGGCGTCTCGCTCTACCGAGTGCTCACCGGCGAAAAGCCGGTGGAGGACGTCATACAGGCGACGCGCTGGGACAACCTGAACATAATCCCGTCCGAAGTAGATCTTGCCGGGGCGGAACTGGAGTTCGGCGCGAAGGAGGACCGGCTCTCGATGATAGCGGCCGCGCTGCGGCCGGTAAAAGAGTCGGGGGCGTTCGACTACATCCTTATTGACTGCCCGCCGTCGCT
This sequence comes from Kiritimatiellia bacterium, assembly GCA_017385345.1. Classification (GTDB taxonomy): domain Bacteria; phylum Verrucomicrobiota; class Kiritimatiellia; order RFP12; family UBA1067; genus UBA1067. The sequence goes on along the minus strand of JAFNRY010000295.1, from coordinate 2,855 downwards.
CGGCATCGTGATGACGGCCGCGCTTGCAGCCTGCGACGGCGTTCTCATTCCGATTCAGGCGGAGTTTTTGGCGATGGACGGGCTCGCCTTGATAACCAATTCCATAGACCGCATACGCGCCGGCGCGAACCCCGCGCTCGAACTGAGCGGTATCGTCTTCACAATGGTGAACTCCCAGGCGCGGCTTTCCCAAGAAGTCATGGAGGAGGTCCGCGGCCATTTCGGGGACAAGGTTTACGAGACTGCGATACCGCGCAACGTGCGCGTGTCGGAGGCGCCGTCGATGGGAACGCCGGTCGTGTTTCTCGATCCGCGCTCCAAAGGGGCGGAGGCGTACAAGGCGTTCGCGTGGGAGTTCATGGCGAAAAACCCGTCGCGGTAGAACGCGACGCCGCGGTCGAAACGGTTTCGGGTTCGGTCGCCGGCATCGTCTTCCGCAATCCCGAAAGCGGCTATACCGTTTTGCGCGTCGCGCCGCCCGGCGATCCACAAAGCCTGTTTCGTGCCTCAGAGACGATCGTGGTGGGGAAGACCCAGACCGTCTGGGAGGGGGAGGAGATCCGCGCGGAAGGCAGGTGGGTGGTGGACAAGACCCACGGCCGGCAGTTCAAGGCCGACAGCATTTCGTGCGTGCCTCCGCGTTCGATCGCCGGCATAGAGAAATATCTCGCCTCGGGAATAATCAAAGGCGTCGGCAAAACCCTCGCAAGACGCATAGTGGCCAGGTTCGGCGAGGCGACGCTCGACGTCCTCGACCGCCAGTCGGCCCGTCTTGAGGAGATTCCGAAACTCGGCAAGGCCAAGGTCGCGGCCATACGCGCGGCCTGGCGCGCCAACGCTGCAATGCGCGAAAATCTTATCTTCGGCCAGACATATGGAATTGGCATGGCGAAGATGACGAAAATCGTGCAGCGGTACGGGCCGGATGCGATCGCGACGATAAAGGGAGACCCCTACCAGCTTTGCCGCGACATTTGGGGGATCGGATTCGCGACGGCGGACAAGATTGCGCTTTCGGTCGGGATACCGGCCGATTCGCCGCTGCGCGCCCGCGCCACGATAGCATACACGCTGACGACCGAATCAGAATCGGAAGGCCATTGCTGGACATACGAGAACGACTTGCTTCTGCACGCAAACGGGCTTACCGGAATACCGGTCGAAACGCTGTCGACCGCGCTGGAGAAGGAGATCGAAGAACGCTCTGTCGTCGCGGAAGCGGACGATGCCGGCGGACCGCGCCGCATATACCTGAAGACGAACTATTGGGACGAGCGCGACATAGCGCGCCATGTGAAGCGGCTGCTTTCCGCGCCAGCGCCGTTCGGCCCCGGACGCGTCCGGCGGGCGGTCGAGTGGTGGGAGGCGCGCAGCGGGATGTCGCTCGCTGCGCGGCAGTCGGTCGCTCTGGAGAGGTCGCTTTCGAGTTGTTATTCGATTATAACCGGCGGACCCGGTGTGGGCAAGACGACGATTATCCGCGCGCTCGCCCAGATCCATGCCGCCGCCGGCCGGCGGGTCGTGCTGGCCGCGCCGACGGGCCGCGCCGCGAAGCGAATGTCAGAAGCTGTCGGTTTCGAGGCGATGACGGTCCACCGGCTGCTCAAATGGAACCCGGCCACGAACCGCTTTACATATGACGAGGAAAACAAGTGCGAAGGCGACGTCTTCATTTTCGACGAGACGTCGATGATAGACGTGAAACTCGCCGCCAATCTTCTTTCCGCCTTGCCGGACGGCGCGACCGTGGTCTGGGTCGGTGACACGGACCAGCTGCCGAGCGTGGGGCCCGGCAGCGTGCTGGGCGATCTAATCAAGTCCGGCGTCGTTCCGTCCACGCGGCTCGACACGATATTCCGGCAGGACGCGGGCGGGTTGATCGTCGCCAATGCGCACCATGTGAACGCCGGCGAACCGATCGAGACGCGGCGCGGCGGCGAAAGCGACTTCTATTTTCTCCGGTGCGAAGATCCCGAGCAGTGCATATCGCGCGCGATCGACTTCATGGCCAACAGGATTCCGGCGAAGTTCGGAATGGATCCGATGCGCGACGTCCAGGTTCTTGTTCCTATGCGCAGATCAGCGCTCGGGACCGAGAATCTCAACCAGAGGCTGCAGGCGGCGCTCAATCCTACTGGCGATTCCATCGTGCGCGGCGGCGTTTCCTACCGCGTCGGCGACCGCGTCATGCAGCTGCGCAACAACTACGACAAGGACGTTTTCAACGGCGACATAGGATTCATCAAGGCGATCGACGCCGGGGATCGCAGCATGACCGTATTGTTCGACGGGCGCCCCGTCCGGTACCAGGCGGCCGATCTCGACGAAATAGTGCTGGCGTATGCGATGACGATCCACAAATCCCAAGGTAGCGAATATCCGGCGGCAATCGTGATCGTCCACCCGCAGCATTACGTAATGCTACAGAGGAATCTTTTGTACACGGCAATCACGCGCGGGAAGAAGCTCGTGCTGCTGATTGGCGTGCCGTACGCAATCGACCGCGCGATCCAGAACAATACGGTGAAGGAGCGGCGTACGTCGCTCGCCGGGCGCCTGCAGGCGGCCTTCGCTATCGCAAAGTCAACATGAATGGCTGTGGCCTGCTGTTCCCGCTGTCGAACTCAACCGGTTCGGATACGGTTGTGCTTCCGTCCGCGTACAGCGCGGCTACGGTCGCGAGATAGCGACGCTCCTGTTCGAGTCCGCCGGCCCATGCGCGCCGGACCCGGCCGTCGCATTCCGCGAGGGACACGGTATTTGTTTCTGTCCGCCCCGGCGCATAGCCGAGTATAAAATCCACCCTGTCGAAAATGATGCGGTGATATGTTTTTTTGTTTTGAGTCCCCGCTTCG
>JAFNRY010000294.1 GCA_017385345.1 Kiritimatiellia bacterium | reverse complement strand
GAAAAGCACCACGAGGAATACCAACGGGCAGCGGACCAGATCGCCAGCACGGACGTGCGCGTCATCGTCATCGACCGCCGCTGTGCTGATAGCGCGGGAAGGGGAGTTACCGAGCGCACCGATGCCGTGGGCATCGATTCTATCGGACTGCGCGCCGCGGCCAAGAAAGCCGACAAGGCATGCGCCTTCGGCAGCGGCAAACTCACCGAAGCGTACCGCCGTTATCTGGCCAAGAAGAACGGAGACGGCGAGGACGAAGCGAATTTGGTCTTGGCCGCCGCCGCACAGACCAGGAGCGTCGTCGACGCGATGGCGAAGCGGGCGGCTGACAGGCGCGACGGGCTTCTCGAGAAACATCTCATGGACTGCGACGGCATGACGGACATGGAACGAAGCCGGTACGACGCTTTGCTCGAGAACAGCAATATCAATGCGCCGGAGCCTCTGGAATGGCCGTCGGGCCAGATGCCTGCGAGTCCCGATTGGCCGCGTTTCGAAAGGCATATCCTTCAGGATCAGGCGGCAAAGGACGGGACATGCCCGCTCAATCTCAATGATTTGGAACAGTTCGTTGTGCGCACGGAGATGGGGAGGACGGGCCGCTCGGAGCGGGTGGCTTTCTACCGCAATCCGGCGGACCGTCGGCCCTCGAGCTTCGGCGTTCCGTTCAAGCGGACGGATGGGCGCATAGGCATGGTCAAGCCTGATTTCATTTTCTTCGGGCGCGACGGCTCTCATGTCCTCAGGCCGTTGATCGTCGACCCGCATGGCGATTTTCTGGCTGATTCCGTTGGAAAGCTGAAGGGGTACGTGGCATATTTGCAGAAGACCCCTGATACTTTCCTATCCGTCATTTCCGTCAGCGGTCCCGACGGGAACGGGGAATGCCGGTATCTCGATTTGAAGGATCAGGGGACGCAGAAGGCCGTTCTGGCGTACAACGGCGCCGATGCGAAAGCGCTGTACACCGGGGAGAAATCCCATGAGTATGGAACCATGAAGTGAACGGATAGAGGCAGGGCAGGGCCATTCCGTTGTGGAAAGCGCGGAACGGCCCCATCCTTTCTTCGTCGGCGGGTTCGGTCGAATCGCCAACAGACGCGAATAGCGCTACATCAAACGCGAGTATCCGCTAACGAACAATAACATCGATGCTTTCGACATCGCCATGCCTGCAGCTGTCGGCAGGGTGATCCCGAAGAGATTCGCCCTAACCGGTCCTTCTTGAAACGGGCGAAGGATGCACTGGTTCATTTATCAGTATTGGTGCATTGCAAATGCGACATGAGACAAAGGACTTGATGAAGCATATCAAAACCAAGTTCTTCCGCGCATTGCGGCATATTCTGAAGCGGACACAAAAACAACCGACGGTCTACCTGGAGATATGCTCCTCTTCAGGATTTCTTTTCTTCCTTCGCCATCGATTGGTTGCGGACGGTGGCCGGCATAGACCGGCAGCTGTACGCCAAGTATGGTCTGGACAATAACGAAATCGGTTTCATCGAGCTGCACGTGAAAGAGACGAAGCGACCATGGCATCCATCCAATATGCTCCGTCCATCACAAACGCTCCGACCGGCGGCCCCGTCATCCACGCGTATACCTGAAAAAGAAACTCGAATCAATCGCCTCGCGCAGCATCAAGCAAAACACCCGCCAGTACAAAGTCGACCGCAACCAGATCAGAAGCAGCCGGGCACAGGAACCGGCCGCTGTGGAAACCAGCGAGGCAGAGAACGCTATCAACAAGCGCTCCGGGCGAAAGCGAATCGAGGTCGAACGCCAGTTCGAGAATTCCGTGAAGGACGCTCCCGTGGCAGTCGCGCAGGCGGCCGCGAAATCAGTGAACGAACAGAGAGAAGCATACGCAGGACGATATCGAGAACGAAGCGCGTCGCCGTCGGCGCGGGTTCTCGCGCACCATCCCTTCGTTCCTCATGGCCTACGGCGACGGGAACACCACGCCTGCCAACTTCGACGAGCCGATTCCATTCAAAGTGTTCAAAGACGTCGCAGGCATCATGCCGGAGGAGTTCCGCTCCCGCGCGGAGGCGGCGACTATCCGGACAGCGAGACCGACGAAAACAAGCGTTTTAAAGGTGCGTCTTTTCGTTTTAAAGGGGCGTCTTTTCAACGAAACCGTCTTCAACAATTCCGCGAGGATG
>JAFNRY010000293.1 GCA_017385345.1 Kiritimatiellia bacterium | reverse complement strand
TAATTCTGAATATGAACCTACAGGTTTGGTAAAAACACCGATGTTGAATCCCGCCACTGGCTTCCCCGGGGATTCGCGCACGGCGTCGAGTATCGTGCCGTCTCCGCCGAGCGCGATTACGATATCTGCCTCTTCCGCGCTTTCCGCCTCCTGCAGCCCCGCTTCTGGAAGGGCCGCCGCGAGATCGCGCCGCAGCGCGCCCGCGTCCTTTTTGGCGCCGTTTACGCGGAAGAAAACCTTCACAGTCCGCAAGCCTCCGCCTTTTCCACCGCCTTCGCGAAGATTTCCCGGTTCTTTTCGCCGAGTTCGGGTTTCTTCTTGAAACTTTCCACGAGCGCCTTTTCGAGGCTGTCCCGCGCGAGCCCGGTGCAGCCGAGTCTGGCGAGCGCCGCGAGCATCATCGTGTTGGCGGCTTTCGGGACGCCCATTTCGGCGGCGAGGCGGATCGCCGGCCAGCGCACGGTGCGCACGCCTTCCGCGGTCTTCGCGCATCCCTCGGGGACGGATTCGTCCACGACAATCGTTCCGCCCGGCGGGACGTCGCCTGCGAAGCGTTCGAAAGCCGGCTGGTTCATGCACACGAGCACGTCCGGCCGGTCAGCCGCCGGCGCGCCTATCGGGCTGCCGGAGACAACCACCGAGCAATTCGCGCTTCCGCCGCGCTGTTCCGGGCCGTAGCTTGGATACCAAAGGGTCTGCAGTCCCTCGTGGAGCGCGGCTTCCGCAATGCAAAGCCCGAGCGAGAGAATGCCCTGGCCGCCGTATCCGGCGAACTTGAAGCGCTTTTCCTCCGCGACGGCCGCCGTTCCGCCGCCTGCCGCGTCGCCGGATGTTTTCGCCGCGCCGCCGAACAGTTCCGCGCACGAAGCCGCGCGAGGAATCTCCCTCGGTTTCGCCGGCGTCGCCTCGGCCGTCTTGTCGCGGAAGACGGCGAGGGGGAATTCCTTCTCCATCTCCGTCGCGCAGAATTCCTGCGCTTTGAGCGGCGAAGCTTTGAGATTCGTAGGGCACGGGGCGAGTATTTCGAGCATGGCGTAGCCGAGGCCGTCGCGCTGTATCTCGAACACCTTGCGTATCGCCTTTTTGGCCTGCATGATGCGCTGCGTGCCAGCGACGCTGACGCGGGCTATGTAAACCGGTGCGTCGAGCTTGTCGAACACTTCGCATACGTGCAGCGGCGCGCCGGTGAGAGCGGGGTCCCGACCGAACGGCGTGGTGGTCGTTTTCTCGCCGTCCAGCGTCGTCGGCGCCATTTGGCCGCCGGTCATGGCGTAGAGCGAATTGTTGACGAAAATGCAGCCGAACCTCTCGCCCCGAGACGCCGCCTGGAACGCGTTGTTGAAACCGATCGCGCCGAGGTCGCCGTCGCCTTGGTAGGCGATCACCACGGCTTCCGGCCGCGCGCGCGCCACGCCGGTCGCGACCGCGCTCGCCCGCCCGTGCGCCGCCGATATGTGGGCGGCGTCCCAGTAATAGTAGGTGAATACGCCGCATCCCACGGGATCCACGAAGACCGTCCTGTCCTGCAGGCCGAGTTCCGCGCATGTCTCCGCCACGAGCTTGTTTATTATCCCGTGCCCGCATCCGGGGCAGTAGTGCGTATGCCTGGTGTCTTTCCCGCTGCGCGGAAACGACGCGTACATTCCGTGTTGTTCCATCGTTTTCATGCCAATGCCGCCTTTGCCGCCGCAACCGCCTCGTCCACGGAAACGACTTCCCCGCCCATGCTGTTGACCATCCGCAATCCGGCCGCCTCCGCGCCCAGACCGGCCTTCGCCAGATTGAGCCTTGCGTCGTCGGCGAACTGCCCCGCGTCCAGCTCTATCGCGAGCACCTTGCGCCCGCGGGCCGCCTCGGCGAATGCCGCGCGCGGAAACGGATTTAGAGTCACCGGACGGAACATTCCCGCCTTCACGCCTTCCTTGCGCAGCCGTTCGACGGCGGTGCGCGCGATTCGCGACGCTATTCCGAATCCGGCGAGCAGCACTTCCGCGTCCCCGGCCAGATACGACTCGTGCATCGCGTCTCCGGCCATGCGCGCGTATTTTTCCTGCAGATGCCGGTTGAACCGCGCTTGCTGCGCGGCGTCGAGGAATATGGATTTGACGAGATTGCCGCGGGTGCGCGCCTCTCCCTGCGCGGCCCAGCCGGAGAAGTCCGGCGCGGGGCTTTCGCGCTCCGGGAAAACGACCTTTTCCATCATCTGCCCCTGCAGCCCGTCAGCGAACACCACGGCGGGCGTGCGCCACTTGGTGGCCATCTGGAACGCCTTCACGGTGAGGTCGAACATCTCCTGCGCGCTCGCCGGCGCGAGCGTGAACGTCTGGTAGTTGCCGTGCCCGCCGCCTTTGACCGCCGGCGTGTAGTCGGACTGCTCAGGATAGACGTTGCCGAGTCCGGGTCCGGCGCGATTGACGTCCACGATGACGGCCGGCAGCTCCGCTCCGGCGAGATATGAAATCCCTTCCTGCATGAGCGAAAAACCCGGTCCGCTCGTAGCCGTCATGCACAGCTTGCCAGCTCCGGCGGCGCCGAACATCATGTTCACGCTCGCCGTTTCGCACTCCGCCTGCACGAACGTCCGCCCGAGCATCGGAAACCATTTGGCCGCCCCGTGCGCAATCTCGCTCGCAGGCGTTATCGGATAGCCGAAGTACAGTTCGCAGCCGGCGTACAGCGCGCCGGCGACGACCGCTTCGTTGCTTTTCATGAACTTTTCCATATCTCCGTGAAATTATACCAAAAGAGAGAAGCCGGCGGCCGCGCATCGTGTCGCAGTGCGGGACATAATGTCGCGCCCGGCGCGACATGCGGCGCCAGTCCGTCGCCGAGGATGCGCTGGCACGGTTGTTGCTAACAGGAGGGCGCGCGGGGCGGCAGGCCCCGCTCAAGGAAGGAGAACAGAACATGAACGCGACATACGAACCGCCGGAAGACAACGAGAAATGCCTGGAGAAATACGGCTCGGATCTGACCGCGCTCGCAAGATCCGGCAAGCTCGACCCGGTAATAGGCCGCGATACCGAAATCCGGGACGTCATCAGAATTCTTTCGAGAAAGACGAAAAACAATCCGGTTCTGATAGGCGAGCCCGGCGTGGGGAAAACCGCCATAGTCGAAGGCCTCGCCCAGCGCATAGTCAGGGGCGATGTTCCGGAAGGGCTGAAGGACAGGACGGTTTTTTCGCTCGACATGACCGCACTCATGGCCGGCGCCATGTACCGGGGCCAGTTCGAGGAGCGCTTGAAGGCCGTCCTGGGCAAGGTGAAGGAATCGGACGGCAAAATCATCCTCTTCATCGACGAAATACACACCATAGTCGGCGCGGGGAAGACGGAGGGTTCGTCCGACGCCGGCAACATGCTCAAACCCCTGCTCGCCCGCGGCGAACTGCATTGCGTCGGAGCCACCACGCTCGACGAGTACAGAAAGTACATGGAGAAGGACGCCGCTCTCGAACGGCGTTTCCAGCCCGTGGCGGTCGAGCCTCCGTCCGAGGAGGACGCCATATCGATCTTGCGTGGCATAAAGGAACGTTTCGAGCAGTACCACAACGTGCGCATACGAGACGAAGCAATCGTTAACGCGGTCGTTCTTTCTTCGCGCTACATCCAGGACAGGTTTCTGCCGGACAAGGCGATCGACCTTCTCGACGAGGCGTGCGCGCGCATCCGCACCGAGATGGATTCGTGTCCGCAGGAGCTCGACACCGTGTCGCGTCATGTGCGCCGTCTCGAACGCCCTTTTCGCGTCGTCCAGCTCCTTGCGCGTCTTGCGAACCTCTTCCAGCGCCGCTTTTTCCTTCTTCCACTGCGCGGTCATCGCGTCCGCCTTGGCCTTCGCCGCGCGGAGTTCGTCGCGCAGCTCCG
>JAFNRY010000292.1 GCA_017385345.1 Kiritimatiellia bacterium | reverse complement strand
TCTCTTTTCCGTGGACGGCGAACGCGCGCGCGGGACGCGGTTCGAGCGATGCGATGGCGGCGATGGCGGCGGCGGCGTCCTCTCGCGTGACGCCGAGTTTAGCCAGCGCGGCATCCGCCGCCGCGCCTCCGGCGGCGACGGTTTTCAGCAGGCCGAGACGGAGAATCCTGGTCGCCAGCGCGGCGCGAGGCCCGGTGCCGAGCGCATCCGTCTGGGCCAAAAGGCATTCTTCGAGAGATGTCGCGCCGCAACCCGGCGGATCGAGCGTCATTATCAGAGCGAGCGTCGCTTTGATCTTCGCCTCGTCCGCCCCCGTGGCCATCGATATGTCGGGAATGGATCCTGCAAACCAGCCTCGCGAATCGAGTTCGCCTACGAGCGCATTTGCAAGCGGCAAATCCTCCTTGGGCAATCCAGAATTCCCGAGTTGGGCCTTGAGATGCTCTTCTAACGTCTCTTCCGACGTCTGCATGTCGAAAAACCGTTGTCTCCGCTCGGCGGCGTCCGCGTCAGAGTCGGCCGGCGCTTTCGGCTCCCAATCTTCGTCCGGCCAATCCGAATCGCCGGCGTCGCGGTTCCCGTCGCTTTCACGCTCGAGCCGGGAGAGGGAGACGGGTTCAAGCGGGCTTCCGATATCTTCGATTGCAGGATTGGTCTGCATCTCGCGATAAAGCGTCTGTCTCAGATCGGCAAGATTCATGGCGAGCATGTCGAGACTCTGTCGCATTTGCGGCGCGAGTTTCTGGATCTGGCGCTGCTCCGCGCCAATATGCTGTCCGAGCGACGCTTGCATGTCCGTCACCCTCCCGCTCTGCCTCCGGGCGACTGCCACGACGACCTGTCCGCCATGCGCGGCCTCGCCCCCGCCGCCATAGCCAGGACGTGGTAGGCGTAAATGCAAAACGTGGCGAAACACACGGCCGGATGCCAGAATGCAAGCCGCCTGTCGCCTTTCGGGGCGCGTACTGCGAAAAGAAGAGCCTGGACGAAAAGCGGTAGCACCGTCACCGCACAGAGAGAAAAAAACACGACTCCCTGCATGCCATTCCTCTTCCACGGGTATGTGCGGCCGCGCTGTCTGGAAAAATAGAGAAAATCGCATATTCTGCGCCGCTGTTTGCGCGCAAACGTTCGGAATCGAGGACAGTACAGATGGATTATCCCCGCATCCACCTTAGCTATCGCGCCGCACCCGGCCGCAACGGCCGAAGCGGCGACGTCAATGTCGAAGAAATACGGCTTCCATTCGACTTTAGCAAGCATTGAACGGCGGAATATGAAACCGTTCGCACCTATCGTAGGCATCTCCGAAGCGGGGCGGAGTTTCAGCCAACCGTCCTTTTTCTCCGCCGGAACGCGCATTCCGGTCCATTTCCCCGTGACCGCGCATACCCTATCGTAGTTGCCCGCGAAAAGACAGATCGGGTCGTTCATGCCGAGAAGAGCGAAATATCTGACAAGAGACGGATCGTCACGGCGCGCTTCGTACCGGATGGGTTCGCTTGCAAAGACTTCCGGATCGGTGAAAGGAGCCATCATGCGTTTCAGCCAGTCTCGTCCTGGCAGTATGTTGTCGGAATCCACGAGTGCGATAAAATCGCCGCTCGACGCCTCTATACCGGCGGCTTTCCCAGCCTCGCCGGTCCTTAGCGGATTGGAGCAGATGGCATCCGCTCCTTTGGAACGCGCAAGTTCCACGGTCCCGTCGGTCGAACCGGCGTCGGCGACAATTATTTCAATATCGTCCGTAGACCAGTCCTGCGCGCGTATCGAATCAAGACACTCTCCGAGAGTTGCGGCGGAATTCAACGTTGGTACGACGAAAGAGACCACGGCGTCACCCCCTTGAAAACTTTCTGGCGAGTTCCGCGTTGGACGTGAAAATCATTGTCGGCCTTCCCGACGGACAGACGTACGGCATCCTGCACGAGGCGAGTTCTTCCACGAGTTTCGTCGCCCCGGCTTCGTCGGCGGCCAACGCCATGCCTGCGCACGATCTGGCCACGGATCTGGCGACCGCCTCCTCTTTCCAGCGCGAGCCGGCCCGCCTCCGTCCCGATTCCGCCAGGTCACGCGCTACTGTCGAGAGAATCTGTGCGGCGGAGGCCGCCTTGGCGATGGACGGCACCGCATCGATCTTGAACACGTCCCGGCCGAATTCGTCGATTGCGAACCCGGCCTTGCGCAATTCCGGTAGCGCTTCCGCAACGCACGACGCGTCGGCCGGCGAAAGGCGCACCGTTTCCGGCAGCAGCAATTCCTGCGACTCCACGCTTCCGCCGTCGCGCGCCAGCACCGCCTCGTACGCCAGACGCTCTCTTGCGGCCTGTGGATGGATCGTCACCATGCCGCTATCGGTTTCAATCAATATGTAACCGGAATCCGTCGTGGAAAGAAATTTGAACCATTTCCACGGTTTCGAGGCCGTGGAGGAGGGATCGCCCGCAAACTCTATCGTCGTCTGCGAAGGCAGCATCTGCAGTCGCGCCGGAGGAACGGCAAGCTGCGTCGTTGCGAACGACGGCAGGCGAGACCCGGCGGCCCCCTGGAAGACGGCGTCGGCCGCTTCGTCCGCAGCCAGCGGGAAACTTGCGCCCGACGATGCCGGAGGATTGCGCGCCGGCGCCGCGCCTGAAAGCGCCGCGTGAACAGCCAATGCTATCGCTTCTTTCACCGCGGCGTTGTCACGGAAACGCACCTCGCGTTTCGCCGGATGCACGTTCACATCGACTTTTCCGGGCGGAAGACGGATGAACATGACGACTGCCGGACGCGCGTCGCCCGGTTTGCGAGGATACGTTTCTCGCAGGGCGTGCGCGATCGACGGCGAACTTGCGGGGCGCCCGTTGACAAACACGTACTGATCCCTCCAGCCCGCCGTCGAAGCACCGGGGAGCTGGATCCATCCGTCTATCACCACCTCGCCGCATTCGCCCGAAAGACGCGCCGCCCCGTCTAAGCACGACTCGCCGAAAAGCCCGCGCATGCGCTCCCCGGACGAATCGGCGGGAGCCAGTCTGTACGTCTCGCGCCCGTCGCTCC
>JAFNRY010000291.1 GCA_017385345.1 Kiritimatiellia bacterium | reverse complement strand
TCGGCCACGCTCCTCGCGGACGCCAGCCGTCGCTGGGAATGGAACCGCCTGACTACCGGCCTCGGCTACTACTTCGCTCAGAGCGGCGATTCCAAGGATTCCAAGCAGAAGACGGCCAGCCGCTTTGAAATCCAGGCGCAGGACGACATCTTCGTCGCCGACAGCAGCCTGTACCTGTACGGCAACGGCAAATACGAGTTCGACAAGATCATGGATCTCGACCGCCGCCTGCGCCTCGGCGCCGGTCTCGGCTACCAGTGGCTCGACGGCCTCGAGATGTTCGCCGGCAAGGTGAGCTTCAACCAGGAGGCCGGCTTCTCATGGGTTGACGAGAAGTACAAGCGCAACGATGGCGAGGACTACGCGACCTTCCGCTACGCGCACCATCTTGTCTGGGACGTCGCCTGCATCGACAATCTCCAGTTCACGCACAATCTCGAATATTTGCCCGACCTCGAGGATCTCGGCGACAACTACCTTATCGATTCCGACGCCGGCTTCACCTACACGTTCCTTCCGTCCTGGCAGATCATCGGCAAGCTCGAGTGGGACTATTCGAGGCGCACGGCCGCCGGCGTGAAGCACAGCGACTTCAGGTACATGCTCGGTCTCGGCTACAAGTGGTGACCGTTTGCGCGTAGCGATTGCATATCCGCCGCTCCCGAGCGAAAAGGGGGCGGCGCTTCTTACGCAAAACCGCCAGTTTCAGTGGTTTTCGCGCCCCACCTACATTTTCCCGGTCGTCCCCGCGACGGCGGCCACGATGCTCGCCAAGGCGGGGCACGACGTCCTTTTTCTCGACGGCATAGCCGGCGGGCTCGAACCCGCAGAGTTCGACAGGCGCCTCGCCGCTTTTAGACCCGAACTTGTCGTTCTTGAAACCAAGACCCCGGTAATCAAGCGCCATTGGCGCTGGATCTCTGCGGCAAAGGACGCCAAGGCTCCGCTACTGCCGCCGGAATGCAAGATCGCCCTCGTCGGCGACCATCCTACCGCCATGCCGGAGGAGTCGATGGCGGCGTGCCCCGTCGATTTCATATTGACTGGCGGAGACTGGGACTTCCTTCTTGCGAATTTGGCGGCCGCCGGCCTCGTTCCCCGGGAACCGGGAATCTGGTATCGCAACGGCGACGGATCGCCAGCGACGACCGGTCCGTTCCGCCTCAATCACGATCTCGATTCGGCGCCGTGGATCGACCGCGATCTCGTCCATTGGGAACTTTACGCAAAGAAGAACGGGAACTTCAAGCGGACTCCGGGAACCTACATAATGTCCGGCCGCGATTGCTGGCATGCGAAATGCACGTTTTGCAGCTGGACGACGCTCTATCCGAAGTACAGGACGCGCAATCCCGTGGACGTGGTCGCCGAGATTGAAAGCCTCGTCGAACGGTACGGCGTCAGGGAAATCATGGACGATTCCGGTTCGTTTCCCGTCGGCGAATGGCTCGAGACATTCTGTCGAGAAATGATCCGGCGCGGTTTGAACCGCAAGGTCCGGATAGACTGCAATATGCGTTTCGGGCGGCTTGGGCCCGAAGCGTACCATCTCATGCGAGAGGCCGGTTTCAGACTCGTGCTCTTCGGCGTCGAATCGGCCAACCAGAAAACGCTCGACCGCTTCTGCAAGGCGATCACGGTCGAAGACGTGAGGCGCGGCGCGGAGTGGGCGTCGAAGGCCGGACTCGACGTGCATCTGACCTTTATGTTCGGCCACGCGTGGGAAGGTCCGGCCGAGATCGAGAACACCGTGCGCCTCGCCAGGGAGCTTCTCGCGAAGGGCCATGCGGCCACTCTCCAGTGCACTCTCACGATTCCATACCCCGGCACGCCGCTCTTTCGCGAATTGCGCGACAACGGCGGACTCGCTTCGCTCGATTGGGACGACTACGACCAGCGCAAGGCCATAACCAAAACGCCTTTCGCGACCGAAGACGACATCAAGCTCGCCATACGGCGCGTATATCGCGGCTTCCTGCAGCCGTCCGCCCTGTGGCGCCTTTTCCGCCGCAATCTTTTCGACCTTTCCTTCTACTGGCGCGGCGCGCGCCGCCTGTTCGGCCACCTCTCCGACTTCCGCTGACCGTCTCCGGTCCGCTTCCCTGCGTTCCCTGTTCGCTTTTTGCGCAATAGTCTTTTCCTAT
>JAFNRY010000290.1 GCA_017385345.1 Kiritimatiellia bacterium | reverse complement strand
GGTCGGCTCTACGTACTTGCGGTCGGGATTTTCGGCGCGCGCGGTCGCGGCGGCCGCCAGCAGCGCCGCTGCCGCTATCATGTTCTTTCCTTCCATCGAGATTCCTTCCTTTCCGTTATTTGTTTGTGGACGGCGCAGGCGGGAGCCGGCCGTTTTCCAAAAGATCGCGCACTATAGTCCTGAGTTCTGTGTCGAAATCGCCCTTCACGATCCAGCGCAGATACTGCGGCTCGTCGAGCAGCAGCTTCTTGAGGCTTTCTCCCTTCTTCTTGCCGAAATTGATCGTCAGTTCGCCGTTCTTCCAGCGGAGCATGCCGTTCCGGTCGGCGTTGAGCGGATCGTGCGGCACGAGATACTCGTCCATCTCTCCGACGGTCTGCGGGAGCGACGGGTAGCGCTCCATCTGGGCCTTGAGCACTTCGAGCGTCGCCTTGGCGTCGGCCTCCGCACCGTGCGCGCCGGCGTGGTCGCGCCCTAAGTAGAACCTTACGGCCGCCGACAGGTCGCGCGGCTCCATGCGGTGGTAGATGCGCTGCACGTCCACGTGCTTGCGCGAACTGGGCGCGAAGTTCAACCCGGCGCGCGCGAACTCCTCCTCGAGGCACGGAATGTCGAAACGGTCGGCGTTGAAGCCCGAAAGGTCGCATCCTTCGAAAAACGCGAATATCTCCCCGGCGCGTTCCTTGAACGTCGGGCAGTTCTTCACGATTTCGTCGGTTATGCCGTGTATCGCCGTCGTCTCGGGCGGTATCGGAATGGTCGGATTGAGCAGCCACGTCTTGGTCTGCTCGCTCCCGTCGGGGAAAAGCTTGACCGCCGCAAGTTCTATGATGCGGTCCTTCCTCGGACTTGTTCCCGTCGATTCGATGTCGAACACGATGAGAGGCCTTGACAGTTTCAGCATTTCATTCCTTTCGTTTTCAAGATCCGGCGGAGCCCGCCGCCTCTTCCATCTTGCATTTTCCAGACGCATCTCCGGCGCCGCAGGCGCGGCGGGAGCCCCTCCTGCCGCCCGCGGCATGACATTCCGCGCGTCACACGCGCTCCAGGAGGTCCTGGCGGACGATGGCGCGCACGGCGTCGCAATCGAGAGTGTGGCCGGCGCGGTACGAGACTACCGTTCCCGCGAAGCGGTGCTCTCCGAAAAGGGAGAGCGCGGCCATGAGGTCGAGCGTCGCCCGGTGCCAGACCGGTTCGAGGAACTTTTCACCGTGCGGGAAGCGCGGCCCGGTGTAGAACTTCTTCGGACCATGTATCAGGATGTTCTTCTTGTTGTAGCCCCAGTTGCGCGTCGCCGCGAAGAGCTTGCCGACCGTCTTGGCGAGGATGTACTGCCTGTGCGTCGCGTTGGTGCGCGCGAGCGCCGCGTAGCGGAACGTCTCCGGCGTCGCGTCGAAAACGACCCTCTGCCTGCCGATTACAGTATTCCACGAAATCGCGCAGTCGATGCGAAGCCCGCGGTTCCCCTTCTCCGCCGGCAGAAAAAGAAGGAAATCGCCGCGCTTTCCGCCGAACGCGAGAGGCTCCTTCACCGTCACGTATGTCGCTTCCTCGTCCGTCTCGACGATTTTCGCGTGCTCGACCGCCTTGACGAGCGGAAGCGACGACTGGTCGAAGAGGGGCGGGTCGCCGCTCGCCGTCTTGACGAGCACGTTGTCCACCCCGAGGCCGGCCTTGAGCGCGATAATGTGCTCGACCATTCGGAGGTAGTTGTGGGGCGAGCCGCTGCGCAGCACGAGATTCTGCGCGCTCGTCCAGAGATTCGCGATATCGACCTTCGTGTCAAGCTGCTCCGGATGGTCCGTGCGGCGGATCCACCATCCCGGCCGGGGCGACGGAGCGAACACGAGCGTCTGCCTGGCGCTTCCCTCGAACGTTCCGACGCCGGAAACCGCGGCCTCGCCGGCGAGAGCGAGGCGTTTGCGGGGGGCGAATGGGACGTCCGAAAGTCGAGTTTCGTCCACGGGCTGCTCGCGGAACGCGCCGTAGGCCGCCGCGATCGCGGTCTCGTCGCCGAACACCGTCTTTCCGACGGGATAATCAAGAGTTTCCATCACGGTGTATTATACCAAAGGGGCGTGGCGCGGGGCGGCCGGCAGGGAGATGGCGAAGATGGATCCGCCGCCCGGATTGGGGCGTAGCTCCAGGCTTCCGCCCATCGAAACGACGGCCTCCTTCGCGCTGCAGAGGCCGATGCCGAAGCCGCCCCTTCCGGTCCGGAGAGCGGTTCCAGCGCGCCAGTAGCGGTCGAAGACGCGGGCGGCGTCCCGCCCGGAGATTCCAGGGCCGCGGTCGGCGATTTCAAGGCGCACGAAACCGCCGGACGAGGAAAACGCGGCCTTGACCGGCCCGTACGGCGCGGCGTACTTCAGGGCGTTCGCGAGGATGTTCCAGACCGCCTGCACCGCGAGCGTCTCGTCGCCGAGGGCCGGCGGCATCCCCTCCGGCGGCGTCTCGACCGGAACTCCGACTTCGCCCAGAACGTCGCGGAACTCCTCGGCGAACACGGAATACGCCTCCTCGTACGCCTTCGCGAAGTCGAACGGCTCCTTCGCCGGCGGAGGGCGCCGGCCGCCGAGTTTCAGGAAGTCCTTGATGTTCCCCACGATGCGCAGAAGGCGCTCGTCGAGCTTCAGCGCGGCCTGCGGATCGGAAACTATGGCGAAACGCATCGCCACGAGAGGCGAGGCGAGATCGTGCGCGGCGGCGGCCAGGAAATCGTCGCGCATCTTCAAGCCGGCGAGCGTGCGAGCCACGCCCAGAAAAGAAAGAAACGCCAGAAGCGCGGCCATTGCGGCCGTGAACGACGAAAAAATTAGGGCGTCGCAGCCGGTCGAGATGTCCGTTTCGGCGACGTACGCGCGCTGGTAGTCGGCGCCGTCTCCGCGGATCCAGACGTCGCGTCCGCGCGGCGTGTCGAGCCAACCCCACGCCGTCCCTCGCTTGTGCGACACCGGATTCCAATCCTTCCACGCCATATCTTTCGGGTATTCGCGGCGCGACGGAGAGCCGGACACGACGCCAACGCCCTTCTGCCACAAGAAAGCGGCGCGGCCGCGGTCTGCACGAAGTTTCGCGGCGACCTCCTCCGACTCGGCGCGGGCGCGCGCGCCGGCGTCGTTTTCTATCCGCGGCGCGGCATACGCGATGAACACCGCGGAAAGAACGACGCCCGCCACGGCCGGCGCGCATATCAGCGCGATATTGAAGAGCGTGCGTCTGTCGAGCCGCGGCCGCGCCGGCGCGAAAAAACGGTCCGGGCCGGGAAATCGGAGCTTCATGCCCCGAGCAGCGCCTTTGCGCGGGCGAAACATTCCCCGAGATCGGCCTTCCTCCTGCCGTCCACGTACCCGCCGGCGCGGAGGCTTTCAAGGAAACGGCGGAACTTGTGGCCCCCGGGCGCGAGATTGTCGAAAACGCGCACTTCGGCGTTCCCGCGCGAACACGCCTCGGAAAGCATGCCGGTCGATTCCGCCGTGACGTACAGGCGCTCGGCGAGCGACACGAACGCCGGTATCGGATTGTAGGAATCCTTCGAATAGATCAAAGCATAATCCCAAGGATACGACTCCACGACTTTCTCGACTTCCGGCGGGGTTCTGCGCGAAGTCGTCACCCACCTCTCCATGCCATCGGTGGCGGCGAACATTTCGTCGAGACGCTCCTTCATCCAGTCCGCGGACATGAAGGAGCGTTTGTTCGGGCCTCCGATTATGGCGGCGGCCGCCTTGCGCCCGCCGGACGGCAGCGCGTGGCGCTCCCGGAACGAGGCGACGCCCGCCTCGTAGAAGGCGTCGCCGCCGGCGACGATGTTGACGGGCAGTTCGACCACGTTGCCGCGCCGGGCGGGATTGTCGAACGAAGGGGCGAGGATGCAATCGAAGCCTCCGAGCCTGTAGCCGCGCGGGTAGAGAATCGCGGCGCATTTGCAGCCCTGGCGGCGCGCAAGCGTCTTGGCGGCGTAGAACGTGCCGGAGCCGGCGCCGACGACGACGTCCGCCGGAGAATGCGAACCGTATTCCAAAAGGCCCTCGCAGCATACTCCGATGCGGTCGAGCGCGTAGGATAGGATTTTGCAGAGAGGCGATTTGAAGCGGACCGGCACGACTTCGAAGCCGCCGGCGCCCGAAATGGCGGCCGCGAACGCCCTGGACTGGTTTTCGTGGCCGGCCTTGCCGTCCGTCAGAACGAGCGTTTTCACGAGCGCCCTCCCGCGCCGAACATGTCGCCGACGGCCTTACGCATCATGCGCCTCGCGGACGCGATCGGCGCGGCTATGGTGCAGCCCGCCGCCCTGAGGTGGCCGCCGCCGCCGAAAACGCCGGCGATCGCGGTGGCGTCGATGTCGCCGCGCGTGCGGATCGAGCAGCGCGTTTCCTCGGTGCGGTCCGGTATTTCGTAAAAGAAAAGAGCGATTTTCACGCCGGCGACCGAGCGGGGGATCTCGATGACGTCCTCGACGTCGGCCTTCGTGCCGCGCACTTCCCGGAAATCCTCGCGCTTGAGCGAAACTTCCGCGGCGAGCCTGTTCTTCCAGACGTGCAGCGACCGCCACGCGCGCCGCTTGAGCTCTATCGCGCGCCGAGGCTGCACCCCGTAGATTACATCGTTTATATAGGAGGTGCGGACGCCGCGGGCAAGCAGGTCCGCCGCAATGCGCAGCGTCGCGGGGCTGGTGGATTCGTATGCGAAACGCCCGGTGTCGGTCACTATCGCCGTCCAGAGGGCCTCGGCGGAGGAGGCGTCGATTCCCCATCCCGCGTACCGGGCCAGACGCCAGACCATCTCCCCGGCGGAAGAGGCGTTGCTGTCGATTATGCGAACGTCCCCGAACGAAACGTCGCCGGCGATATGGTGGTCGATGCAAACCGTCTTCACGGCCGACGCTACCGGCCGGATCTCGGGCGGCATGCGCTCGGGAGACGCGCAATCGACGGCGACGAGCAGATCGAACTTTCTCCCTTTGAGTTTGCGCGGCGAAAGGAAATCGCCGGTACCGTCGAGGAAGCAGAGCTTCCCCAAGGCCTTCGCCTCCGCGGACGCCCACGCCTGGCGGCCGGCGGCGCGAAGCATGCGCACCAGCGCCACCATACATCCGGCGGAATCGCCGTCGGGGCTAAGGTGGCCGGTCACCAATATGCGCGAGGCCGCTCCTATCGCGTCCAGCGCCGCCTTGAACCGGCCCTTCTCCTCTTTGTCGATGCCTATATCGATGTCAATCTCCTCTTTTCCCATCCCAGCGATTATACCAAACCGTGCAAGGCAACGGAAACAACCGCCGGAAACAGCCGGCGGTTCAAACGGCAACCCGACAAAATGACATCCGGGTGTCATGGGGTGTGACATCCGGGTGTCACGACCTTTTCTTCCTGAAGGAATCACTAAACGATCCCGAAGGCCCGTCCAAACGTTCAAGACCGGCGGAACGAGAACTCCGGTTTTCCCGACGAAAACCGGCGAAAAAAAAACGATTGAATACAAGCGGGGGGGTGTGGTAGAATATCCGCGTCCTTTGCCAACGCGGGCGTAGCTCAATGGCAGAGCTCCAGCCTTCCAAGCTGGCTACGAGGGTTCGATTCCCTTCGCCCGCTCCAATGGCGGAACTTGCCAGGGTGGCGTAATGGCAGCCGCGGCAGACTCAAAATCTGCTATACGCGAGTATGTGCGGGTTCGAGTCCCGCTCCTGGCACCAGCGCATTGACAAGACCGCGGGCGAAGGATGTGGCGACTGGAGGGGTGTCCGAGTGGTCGATGGTGCAACCTTGGAAAGGTTGTGTGGGGGCAACTCCACCGGGGGTTCGAATCCCCCCCCCTCCGCCAAATCAACTTCAACCTCTGCCTCTGGCCGGCGCCTGCAATCCAAGGCGCGAAAAAGCGAGCGGAGTCGCGACGCGGCCTTTGGGCGTGCGCTCGAGATAGCCTTCCATTATCAAAAACGGCTCGTACGCCTCTTCGATGGTATCAGGCTCCTCGCCCACCGAGACCGCGATCGTCGAAAGGCCGACCGGCCCGCCTGAAAACTTGACGCAGATCGTCTCGAGGATCCGCCTGTCCATGTCGTCCAGGCCGTTGGGGTCGATCTCCAGCAAACCGAGGGACTTTTTCGCGACCTCGCCGGTTATGAAGTTACCCGCCCTCACCTGCGCGTAGTCGCGAACGCGGCGCAGCAAGTTGTTGGCTATGCGCGGCGTTCCGCGCGCCCTCCTCGCTATCTCCAGCGCGCCGTCCGCGTCGATTTCCACAGACAGCTTCGCCGCGCTGCGGCGGACGATTTCGGCGAGGAGTTCGGGCCCGTAGTAGTCGAGCCTGTTGACGAGGCCGAACCGCGCGCGCAGCGGCGCGGCGATCAGACCGATCCGGGTCGTGGCGCCGACGAGCGTGAACTTGGGCAGTTCCAGCCTTACCGACCGCGCGCCCGGGCCCTGATCGAGCATTATGTCGATCGCGAAATCCTCCATCGCGCTGTAGAGATACTCCTCCACGGTCTTTGCAAGACGGTGGATTTCATCGACGAACACGATGTCGCCCGGCTCGAGCGTCGTAAGCAGCCCGGCGAGGTCGCCCGGCTTGGTCACCACCGGCCCGGACGTCGTCTTCACGTTCACGCCCATCGCTTCGCCGAGGATATACGACAGCGTGGTCTTGCCGAGGCCGGGCGGCCCGGAAAAAAGAACGTGATCGAGAGGCTCTCCGCGCGCCTTCGCCGCCTCCACGGCGAGCATGAGGCGGTCGCGAACCTTCTCCTGCCCGACGAAACCTTCGAAATCGACGGGCCTAAGAGTATTGTCGAAGGCGTTGTTCCGCCTGTTCAGTTCTTCGCTCTGTCTTTGCGCTCTCATGCCGCGCCGATTATACCAAACTGAAACCGCGCTCGTGCAGTTCGCGGTAGAAAGCAAGCGTTTCTTCGCACATCCTCGCCGTGGAAAAACGGCTCGCGACGGACTCGACCGAAGCGCGGGAAATGCGGCGGCGCTCTTCGGGCGCGAGCGAAAGCGCCTTGTCGAGCGCGGCGGCGAGCGCGGCGGCGTCGCCAGGCGGGACGAGAAAACCTGTCTTGCCGTCCTCGATCGTTTCGCAGGCCCCTCCGTGCGCGGTGCCGACGGCAATCGTCCCCATCGCCTGCGCCTCCGGAATGACGCGCCCGAAAGCCTCCGGCTGGGCGCTCGACGCGCTCACGGCCACGTCGCTCGCCGCGTACAGCAGCGGCATTTCGCCGGAATGCTCGAGAAACACCGTCTTCACGGGAAGCGCGGCAGCAAGCGCCTTCAATCTCGCCGAATAATCTTTGCGCCCCTGGTCGGAACCGACGAAAAGCAGCGCGAACCGCCCGCTTTTCATCAATCCTGCGGCCTGGAGAAGCAGCTCCTGTCCCTTCCACGCCGTAAGACGGCCCGGCAGCATGACAATACGCTCGTCCGCGCCGAAGCCGAGCGAGGCCTTGAATCTGGCGACAGCCTCCGCGGACACGGCGTCCGGGCGGAATACGCTCGTGTCCGCGCCGCGCCATATGCGCCTTATCTTGCGCGGATCGGCGCCGTACGTTTCGACAATATGCCGCTTTACGCAGTCCGAAACCGCTATGACGGCGCAGCCGGACAGCATGATTCGATTGTATGGAATCTTGAGAAAGCGCGGCTCGGTTCCGTAAAGTCCGTGCCACGTTGAAATAAAAGGAATGCCCGTCATGCGCGACGCCGAGCGTACGCTCCACGCCGGCGCCCGCGAGCGCACGTGCATGAGGGTAAAACCGCCATCGACCGCGATCCGGGCGAGCCGTCTCGCGTTCGCCGCGACAACGAAAGGATTCTTCGACGCCAGCGGGAGCGTCAGACACTCGGTTCCGCGGCTCGCGATGCCGGGCGCGAGCATTCCGCCGGCGGAGGCGACAGCGTTCGATACTCCGGCGGCCGAGAGCGCTTTCGCGATCTCGGCCGCGCCGCGTTCCACCCCGCCCTGTCCAAGCGCAGGCAGAACCTGGAGTATTTTCATGCCCCTCAGCCCCCGATTTTGCTCTTTACGTAGGACGGGAACGAATAGGCTTCGAGTATCGAAGTCGAATCGCTGAGCTTGGCGGAGGCTTTCTTGTTGTACTTGAGCGTCCAGGTGCCGGAAATGGCCGTAAACTCGTCGCTGGTGTCGCATCCGCAGAGCGACCACGCCTGCGCGATTTCGGTCTCTTCGGTCTCCTCTTCGCCCTCGTCGCAGAACGTGCAGGGGCGGTACGTGCCGGACCTTATCGTAAGGCCGGGAGCGCACTTCCAGCCCGCCACGTTGCCGGAGAGGTTGTTGATGAAGAACGTCGTTTCGTCGCCTTTGCCCTGGGTCTTCACCGAACCGAAGCCGCCGCCGGTAAGATCGTAGCATTCCGATTCGAACCTCCAGGCGCCTTCGGCCTTCTTGCCGTTGGAATCGATGCGGTTGAGGAGTTTCCACGCGAAACTGCCGTTTTCGAGCAGCTGCTTCGCCGACACGTCCCAGAACAGGCAGCCGTCGGTCGTGGGCTCGGTGTAGCCGGTCACGGTCGCGAGAGCTTCGCAGTCGCATCCCCAGATCAGGCCTTCGATCTTCACGGAACCCTGCTTGCGGTAAACGAGCTTCTCCGACTCGTCGAGGCACGTCAAAGCGGAACTTTTGATCTTGCCCTGCTTGGCGACAGTCGTTTTGAGAGTCGCTTTGAAGTTGAACACGAGCGCCTCAGCCGAGGCGGTCGCGGCCGCGAACGCCGCCGCGGCGCAGACGATTGCCGTTTTCACCGTTTTATGCATCTTTTTCTCCTTACAGAAGCCGTCTTCGGCCTCTGGACGGATTATACCACAAAATGCAGCTCTCAGAACCGCGTCAACCGCGGAGAAACCGATACGGCGCGTCTTGCGAAGACGTCCTTGAGCGCGGCGACGGAAAAGCCGGCGGCGTCCGCCTCGGCCCACACTTTCGCGATGTCGTCGAGATTGTGCGCGTCGGAGCTGCGCACGGCGGCGAGACCGCGCGTTTTCGGAAGCCAGACCGTTTCGTCGGCGGTGCGGGAAAGCTCGACGGCGTCGAAAAAGCCGCCGTCCGGAATGTCGC